>NZ_JBHUOX010000028.1:0-70669 GCF_042686245.1 Pontibacter toksunensis
GCGACGAACCAGCTTGCGGCTTGCTAACAGGCTTCACCAACTCGCCTGCAAGGGACTTTCACCCTCTGGAATAAATTGATACCTTTAGTATCAGGTGCCCATACTGGGCGCACACAAAACCTATAAGGTAGCTGCGCCACCTCATAGCATAATCCGTTGGGGGTAAGCGAAACTACAAATGACAAATCAGGAAATTATCGAAAGCACAGGAGCAAAAGCTTCCTTATCCTTGGGTTTACCTATAGGAATCACTGCCATGTTGCTTTTTGCAATGACATCTGTTACCATCACAGGAGAAAGCCTGTTTCTGTTTGGTTGGTTCGTTATAAATGGAATTTCAACTTTAGGGTTGTTGATTGCCTTTACCTTAACTACCTGGTTTGCAGGAAAGATATTAGCAAAAGATATTTATGCGAACAAGAGTAGGTTCTGGTCAATTATGAAATACTCTATACTTGTAAATCTTGTTATCTGGCCAGTGTTTCTATTGGTGCATGTAATTACGAATCAGGAACTCGATACTTACTTTGGACTTGAAGTTCCTTTGATATTAGCTGTGATTTCTGTCGTCTTTACACCTTTCACTGTCGGACTTTTAATTTATAATGCAGTAGCTAAAAAAATAAATGAATCCTTTGCCCAACAAGGTACTTGAGCAAAGCTTCAACTACGTTTCCATCACCTCATACATCAGCCAATTATAGCAGGTCAGAACAAAATGAACACCTATAAGTCATTTGAAACAGAAAGGCTGATTCTTAGACCAACCTCTGAAGAAGATGCTCCTTTTATGTTTGAGCTACTGAATACTCCAAAGTGGCTGAAGCATATAGGTGACAGAAATGTCAGGTCTGTTGAGGACGCGAAGGACTACATCAAAACAAGAATCCGCCCACAGTTAGAAAGGCTTGGGTTTTCCAACTATACCATCATCAGGAAATCAGATAATGTAAAACTGGGAGTTTGCGGCCTTTACGACAGGGAAGGATTAGAAGGAATAGACATTGGGTTTGCCCTTCTTCCGGAACATGAAAATAAGGGTTATGCGTTTGAGTCTGCTAACGAAGTCAAACGAGTCGGATTAGAAGAGTTCGGAATTGCCCGGATAGGTGCAATCACCACAAAGGACAATGTTGCCTCTCAAAAACTGTTAGAGAAACTGGGACTAAAATTTAGCAGAACAGTAAAGTTACCGGATGACGATGAAGAACTATTGTTGTATGAATTTCAGAAAGAGGCATTGTAATCCCGGCCACTAGACCAAGTTTTAAGTACCGCGCATTTTCCCTACGAACGATAGGATTTTACCAGCTTTGTTATAGTAGCAATTTACAAGACTGCAAAGTCTTGTGCTTTCCACCCACTATTGTTGTTTTATTTCCCAAACAACTCAAGCGCAGCAGCACTCATGGCCTTTACACCTGTTTTGATGGTTGGCTCGGGTAATGGCGCAAATAAAGGAGAGTGAAGCGATGGCAGTGCTTCTCCTTTTTGTTCGGCAGCCCGCACTTTGGCCGGGTCTACGGCACCAAGCCAGAACATACAGATGGGTACTTTCTTGTCTTGTCTGCCAAACCGGCTGAAATCCTCCCCAACCATATTAGGAGGCATCTCCACTAAGTTCTCTTCTCCGAAGCTTTTCTTTAGCACGCCCACGAGCCGCTTCGTCAGCGCAGGGTCATTGATGGTGGCCGGTGTCTGTGGATCACGAATGCTGATAACAGGCATCTTGTTTTCCGGCAAGCCTGCAGACTCAGCTAAGTTTTTACTGATCCGGCGGATGCTGGCGATGATTTGCTCGCGCACCTCGTCTGAGTAAGAGCGTAGGGTAAGCTGCAGTTTTACCTCGTCCGGAATAATGTTGTGTACGGTACCGCCATGTATGGAGCCCACCGTCACCACAGCCGGGTCAATGGGATTTAGTGTGCGGCTGACAACGGTCTGGAAAGCCAGCACCATCTGGGAACTCAGCACCACCGGGTCGATGGTGGTATGCGGTGCAGCACCATGGCCGCCCTGCCCAAACACAGTGATATCCATCATATCCACGCTGGCCATAAAAGGACCTTCGCGGTAACCGATTTTGCCGGCAGGCAACGACGCATTGTCATGCATGGCAATGGCATAGTCAGGTGTCGGAATTTTTTCATACAGCCCGGCCTTAAACATCAGGTCTGCCCCAAACCCATTCTCCTCTGCCGACTGCGCCACCATAACCAACGTCCCTTTCCATTTGTCCCTGGTATGCACCAGTGCCCGTGCCGTTCCGGTAAAAACCGTCATGTGGATATCGTGTCCGCAGGCATGCATCACATTTACCTCGTTACCAGCTGCGTTTATTCCTTTGGCTGTGCTGGCATACGGGAGGCCGGTTTTCTCCTCCAGCGGCAGGGCATCCATGTCCGTACGGATGAGGACAGTAGGTCCTTTGCCGTTTTTCAGCACTCCCACTACCCCATGCGCTCCCATCTTCTCCATCACCTCAAAGCCAAGGCTTTTTAGCTCGTTTGCCATAACCTTGGCTGTCTTCTCCTCATGCAGGGAAAGCTCAGGGTTCTGGTGGAGTTGCTTGTACAGTTTATCCAAAGACGCATAGTTCTTGTCGGTATAAGAAGTAACTTCTTTCAGTGCGGGTGACTGTGCATAAGTAATGGCGGCGGAAAGCGCCAAGCTAAGGAGTAAGGAGAATCTTTTCACAGGTTAAAGTATAATATGGCGCAATTTACAGCTTTAGGCTGAGATTAACCACCTCACTATAAAGGGGCAAAAGCAAAAGGGACAGAATGACTGGCTAAGCAGTCTGTAGCGGTGACAGAATTAAGGAAAGGAACAAGAGTATAAAGCCATCTCTTAACACCTACACCCTCGGTTTAAGGAGAAGCATGTACTACTGTACATCTCTTAGCTGACTTGCTGTGACCTTATGTTAACCATGCTGCGCCCAGGGTTTTGATTGGATAGGAAGTTGCCTGAATAGCTTTTCACTATTATTCACTGCTTTTCTTGCCAAATTTGCAAGTGCTGTTCTCCTGTTCGTCTATTTTTTCAAGAGAATGGCCCATGAAAGGGGCCGCTTCGTCTAAATTAACATTCACAGTAATTTTAAATTATTACATTTGTTAAGCTTAATAGCAACGGTGTACTTGTTTAAGGTGAGATGTAAGTAAGTTTCCTACCGTTTATTTCGGAAGCCGCGCTCTTTTGGGTGCGGCTTCTGTCTTTTCATACCTTTTTTGTTGCTCCAGCGTTATACTCCGGAAAACAGCACCTAAATAAAACGTTGGAAGAATGAAGAGACTGATAATAATGATGGCTTTGCTGGCTACCAGTGTGGCAGCAAAGGCGCAGTTGCAGGCAGGTGTGAAAGCAGGACTAAGCACCGCAAATGTAGAAATACAGCAGCTCCGCAATGACCCGTGGCAGTACACAAAGGCAGAAAATGTAACCGGTTACCATGCCGGTGCCTTTGCCCGCCTCCAGGTAGCTGGTTTGTTCGTGCAGCCGGAGGCCATTTTAACCTCCACCGGTGGTAAGATAGAAGTATCGGGCACAGACAACATCGGCGTACGGGTAGAGAACTTTAAGTTTAACCGGCTCGATGTACCCATTATGATAGGCTACAACTTCCTGAATGTAGTGCGTGTACAGGCAGGGCCTGTTTCCTCCACCCTGCTCAGCGCCAGGCAAGAGGGGCAGGATATCAAACAGTACATGGAGAACGCAGACTGGGGCTTTCAAGCAGGTGTGGGGCTCGACATCGGGAGCATTACGGCCGATGTACGTTACGAACGCATCAACCGCCAACTTACCAATACCGCTCAACAAACGGGTATGCAGGTAAACAACCAGCAGTTCATCTTTAGCCTGGGCTATAAATTAATCAGGTAAAGGGAAAAATCTTTATAAGCAAAAGCCGCAGGTACAGTGCCTGCGGCTTTTGCTTTTAGGAGTAGTTGAACAACAACAAAGTCTTATATCCTAACTAGCCTTTCTTGCTATCAAGGCATGTACATTTCTGCCCCCGGACCAATCGGAAGCCCCGCCAGAATCCAGATGATGAGCAGCAGAACCCAGCCGATAAAGAACACTACCGAGTATGGCAGCATGGTAGAAATAACAGTACCGATACCCGCATTCTTATCATAGCGCTGTATAAAGGCAACGATGAGCGCGAAATACGACATCATAGGTGAGATGATATTGGTCACGCTGTCGCCGATGCGGTAGGCCACCTGCGTGAACTCCGGGGTGTAGCCCAGCAGCATGAACATCGGGATAAAGACTGGCGCCATGATAGCCCATTTGGCGGAGGCAGAGCCCATTATCAGGTTAATGAGAGCTGCTACAATGATGAAGGTGATCATGAGCGGGATATCACTCAATCCAAGCGTCTTTAGTACATCGGCCCCGTTGATAGCCAAGATCAGCCCCAGGTTTGTCCAATTAAAGTAGGCTACGAACTGCGCCGCGAAGAACACCAGCACAATATATGAGCCCAATGTTTCCATCGATTTGGCCATGCCCCGCATGACATCGCTGTCGTTTTTGATGGTTTTTGCGCCCACGCCATAAGCAATGCCCGCTATACCTGCCAGCAGGAAGATAAAGGCCACAATACCGGACATAAACGGCGAGTGCAGGATCTCGTTTGTCTCAGGGTCGCGCAGGTAACTGTTCTCCGGGATCAGGCCTCCCAGAATAAACGCTGTCATCAACAGTATGGCAATGGAAGCGTATAACAGGCCGCGCTTTTCCAAGGCATTCAGCCTGTCTATGCTTTGCGGCTTTTCTTCTCCCTCATACTCCCCCAGCCGTGGAATCACAATTTTTTCCGTTACCCATGTTCCAAGTCCGGCAATAATGAAAGTAGACATAAACATGAAATAGTAGTTTGCAGCAGGGTTCACGATGTAATCCGGGTCAATGATCCTGGCTGCCTCTGTAGACAAGCCGGCTAACAGCGGATCAACAGTACCCAGCAGGAGGTTGGCGCTATACCCACCCGACACACCGGCAAACGCAGCTGCCAGGCCGGCCAGCGGATGGCGGCCTGCCGCCAGGAAAATAACGGCGGCCAAGGGTACCAGCAGCACATAACCTACTTCCGACGCCGTGTTGGAGATAACGCCTGAGAATACGATGACGAACGTAAGCAGGCGCTTCGGCGACGACAGCACCACCAGGCGCAGCACTGCCCCAATCAGGCCTGTACCCTCTGCTATGCCTATACCCAGTAAAGAAACCAGCACCGTACCAAGCGGTGCAAACCCGGTGAAGTTGGTGACCATGCGCGTCAGGATCAGGTGCAGGCCTTCTGTGGAGAGGAGGTTGACTGGTGTCACGGTTTCTCCGGTACCCGGGTGCACCACGGCCAGGTCGAACTGGCTTGCCACCCACGACAGGATAACCACCAGCAGCGCAAAACCGGCAAAAAGTGTGGCCGGGTGTGGCAGGGCATTGCCAATGCGTTCCACCACCGAGAGGAATCTGTCTACCCCTGATTTCTTCTTTTGTACGTCAGCCATAAATGCTTTTTTAGCTTTTATATAAGCGTTGCAGCCTTCTCAGCTGCACGCCCACATCAAGAGGTTTCGAATTTGGCTAAAAAAAGGCACCCCCACAAATTTTATCTAAAAAGCCCTATATTAGCCATCAGCCATCACACGCTTCTTTATGATTCCTGCTTTACAACCCGGTGACACCATCGCTATTCTTGCCACTGCCCGCAAAATTTCCTATCCTGAAATAGAAGTCGCCATACATACTTTCGAGAGTTGGGGGCTGAAGGTGGTGCTGGGGCAAACGATAGGCGCCAGTTACAACTACTTTGCCGGCGACGATGCGCTGCGCCTGCAGGACCTGCAGCAGATGTTGGACGATGAAAACATCAGAGCGATTATCTGCGGACGCGGCGGCTACGGCACCACCCGCATCATCGACCAAGTGGATTTCGCTAAGTTTCAGCAGCACCCGAAGTGGCTGGTGGGGTTTAGTGATGTCACTGCGCTGCACAGCCACATCCATAATTTCGGTATCCAAAGTGTGCACGCTATTATGCCCCTGCTTTTTCCTAAAGATGGCACCGCTGCCTCTATTGAGACGCTACGGAAGGTTTTATTTGGGGAGGAACTGACCTATACCGTTGCACCGCATGAACTCAACCGTACTGGTTTGGGCCAGGGGCAACTCATCGGAGGAAACCTCTCTATGCTGGGCACGCTCACCGGCACCCGCTCTGATTGCAGCACCGCAGGGAAAATCCTGTTCCTAGAAGACCTGGATGAGTACCTCTACCACATCGACCGCATAATGGTGCACCTCGACCGCAGCGGCAAACTCGAGCATCTCTCCGGCCTCATCATCGGCGACATGAGCGACATGAAAGACACTATCCTACCCTTTGGCAAAACCGCACACGAAATCATTCTGGAGCACACAGGCAAGTATAACTATCCAGTATGCTATGGCTTTCCGGTAGGGCACGAGCCGTTGAACCTGGCACTGGTGTGCGGCCGTGAGGCAAAGCTGGAAGTAAGTGAGCAGGGGGCTGTGCTAAGGTATACATGAGGTGTGTCTCCAGTTCGGGTTTACTTCAGAAGCAAAATGGGTCCTGCTCCTGGTCACCTCCTGCCTGAAGAGTATTTACTTATTACTATTAATTTATATACAGCGTTTTACATTTAAAACTATACGGTTAGACTCTGCCTGTTTCTTTTGCCATACGTAAATATTTATTAGAGCATCCATCATAAAATTGCTCTCCTGAAGCATGAGTCCGCGATACCTCTCTGACAAAATTGAACTTGAACACGCACTTCCACCTGGAGACGAAGAGCGCTTCAACGGCTTTGGCATCATGGGGCTTCCATTTTCTTCCGGCCATATACTGGCGCTCCGCCGATTTGTGGCTTCCTCTGTTGGAAGCGGTTATACTTCTGTCTGGCACCGTAATCCTGATTCAGAATGGGCATTCTACGCAAACGAAGCTCCCTGGCACTCCTGCACCAGGTACTTCGGCAAACAGGCTGCACAGGCTATTGTCACCCCTATCGCTATTAAATGGCTGGATGATTTAAGTTTCGGGGTATCCATAGAAGGCGCAGACCTTTATTGGTCTGTAACAGTGGAGGCAACACCCGCAACGAGAGTTATGAACATGATTGGGAATATGTTACCAGACAGCGCCTGGAAAAACGAAACTATCCTGAACATGATGAGCAAGGTGGCAGGAGTTGCCCTCGGCGTTCAGAAGGTGGGGTTGTCAGGCTTTGTACCTAACGGGCAGCATTTTATTGCAAATCTCAAAACGATTTGGGCTGTAAAGGAAAGCCGCGCAAGTATAGCAGGGGTTGATTTCGGGGAACCGGCTCCGTTAAAAGAACAGGCGAACCTCGCTGACTTTTGGATATCACAGAAAGGTATACTTGCTTTTGGCCAGGCCTACTTTGAATTATTTAACCCTGGTAAGCACCCAGCTGCCACCACAAGAGCTGCACAAGGTAGCGCAGCCTGAAAGCCTGTCTCCGGGCAATCAGGACAACAACTTTCACGAATATACTTTACGCCGCCAGGTCTATTCCTTTTTCCCGCACATCCTGGTAATAGTTGCAGATGCTGTTGAGCACGCACTCTCCACACTTTGGGCTGAAGAAGGTGCAGATGCGCTGCCCATGCCAGAACAGGTGCTTATGGAAATTAAAAAGCTCTACAGCGTCTGGAGGCAGCATCCGGAGGAGCAGGTCGTGTGCTTTGTTGGCGGTTACCTTTGCCCCAATCAGCCCTACGCGCTGACTTACCCGGAACACGTGTGTATCAACGGGTAGCACAGGCTTCTTGAAGTTGAAAAGTAGCAGCAAGGTAGCCGTCTTCAAACCAACGCCGGGTAGCTTTGTCAGCCAGTCCATGGCTTCCTCCACAGGCATGTCCTTCAAAAAGTTAATATTTATTTCGCCCCGCTCCTCTTTTATGATGCGGAGCGTCTGCTGTATCTGGGGAGCCTTCTGCAAAGGATAGCGGGTGGTTTGCACTGCATCTGCCAATTCGTCTACATCTGCGTTCATCACACCTTCCCAGTCGCCGAAGCGCTCCAGCATAGTATAATATGCCTTCTCTTCATCGGCATGGTTCGTACGGTGCGAGAGCATGGTGGAGATCAGCTCGTGCATGGGGTCGCGGCGGCTGTCGAGCGTTAAGCGTTTGTAGGCTTCGTTCAGCAACTCGTGCGTCATCAGCGTCTTGTCTTCCTTTGGCAGTTTATGAGCATCCATAGGCAAATCTTTCTCTGATTCCTATCTACGGCTGTGCCTATATCTCCGTTGATTTTAGTATTTAGCAAAGAACATCAGCTTGTAATTCAATTTTGCTGCCTGCTTTCACCCTTTAATAAAAAGTCTGTAATGGCTACATAAAAAATATAACTATGTACACAACTATTTTCACCCTTTCTCGCTATATGTCTTAATCTGCTCGATGCAGCCTATGTTGTCACGTTAAAATACTTGTATGCGAATTAAATTTTTAGGGACTGGCGGAGCATTTGATACCGACTACCGTAATTCAGCCGCAGTGCTCGAATTCAGAGGTATCAACCTGCTGATAGATTGTGGCTTTACCGTGTTCCCGACGTTGGTGGAGAAGAACCTGACACAGAAGATAGACCATATCATACTGACACATTTACACAACGACCATTGCGGAAGCCTTGCAAATTTGCTCCTCTACAAAAGCATTGTGGAGAAGAGCAAGCGCCCGGTTATACTTTACCCTTCAGAGCAGTTTAAGCAGCAGCTTTACCAGTTTCTGCAGATACAGGTGAAAGACCCCGATAAGTATACTGAGTTTGTTCCACTCGACCAGGTGGAGGGTATTATACCGATTGATACCTATGGCCAGCACTCAGAAGGCATGCAGACCTACGCTTATATTTTTGACAACGACAGCCGCATCGTATACTCCGGAGATCTGAGCAAGCCTGAAGTTCTTTTTGAAAGGCTGGAGCGGCTGCCAGGCAAGAAAACATGTGTCTTCCACGACATCACCTTCAACTCAGATAACACGGGCCACACCTACTATAAAAAGCTGCTGCCATACATCAATGGCATTGATATGTACGGCTACCACTGCGACCCTACCCAAAATCCCCAGGATAACCCCATCAGGCTGGTTTACTTTGAAAAAGCCCTCATGGCATAACGGGTAAGCACATACTCCCCCGAAAAACTTTCAGCAGGGGCATCCCTTCTATTGCCTCCTGAACAAAAAGCTGCTGCTGCAGTTGTACCTGAGAGTTTTCCCAAGTTATATTCCTGTTCCACCGGTTCTTTGCTTTAGAAGTGTCTAACAGCAGGCTCCATACTGCTGCCGGAGAAAAGCAGCAGAACAAAAAGCTACTGCCTGAAGTACCAAGTAACCATGACCGCGATTCCAGATGCCAAAAGGCCATTCCTGAGCCAGCCCCTGCACATAGCTTATAGCCTGCTGTTTGCCGTGTTCTGGATTTACACTGGGCTCACCACCCCTGACCTGGTAAACTGGCTGATGGAGAATACGCTTACGCTGTCTATGATAATATTTCTGGTGGCGTTTTATAACATCTTCCGCTTTACAGACACCAGCTACACCCTTATATTCCTGTTCCTGTTGCTGCATGTATATGGCAGCCAGTACCAGTATGCTGACAACCCATTCGGGGAGTGGCTCAGAGAACAGTTCGGTTTTCAGCGGAACCACTACGACAGGCTGGTGCACCTTGGCTTCGGCCTGTTACTGGCTTATCCCATGCATGATGTGCTGGCCAACGGCTTCAGGATAAAACCTTACTGGCTGACTTTCCTTTTGCCGGTTGAGTTCGTCTTATCCCTCAGCGCCGTATATGAAGTGGTAGAATGGTTTGTGGCCGATGTGGCGTATAGTGGTACTGAGCAGGGAATGGACTTTCTGGGAATGCAGGGGGATATATGGGACGCGCAAAAGGACATAGCCTTAGCGTTTGCGGGTAGTATTGCAGCAATGGGAATTGCCTTCGCCATGAGGCGGCGACAATAGCTGAAAGGAATGCTTAGGATGGCGGAAAAGCAAAGCTGACGTTCTGCTGCAACTGCCTAAAGAAACCGCTCAGGCAGTTGACGAAAACAGACCACTGCATCAAACAAGCTCATTCAGGTCTTTCCCGCCCAGCCCTTACTTGTTGAGTTAACCCCACTCAGGCAGAAGCTACTTAGTCTCTGCGGCTACACCTTTTCCTGTGATGGTGGTGACAGAGGTATTGCCTACCAGGCGCTCACAGGCAGTAAAAAAGGCAGTGATAAACAGGCTCAGGAGAGCCATGTACAAGAATTTCTTAATCATACTAACTTTAAGGGATATTTTCTGAACCGAACATTCAAGCACAGGCAGCTACTACTGCAACGCGGCTGTGATTACGTTCCGGGGAGCAGCATGTGTTTATTAAGGCCACAAATATAAATTGGTTGAACCTAACCCCCATTTTTTGCCGCCAGAAAAATATACCGTTCAGCAAACGGATTCGCAGGCATGGTGTTCCGGTAAGGGTATAGGTTGTAGTCAGTTGAGTTAAAAAAGCCAGCCGCACTAATAGCGCGGCTGGCTTTAAATCGAAACGTAAGTTCTTCTTACAAGTCGCCTCTCTCAGCGGCTTTCTTCATTTTCTCATTCGCAAAAATGGCAATCTCTACCCGGCGGTTCTCACGGCGTCCTGCCTCAGTTGAGTTATCAGCAACCGGCTGGTCAAAGGCATATCCCTGCGTCGTCATACGGCTACGATCTACACCTAAAGAAGCGGCATAGTCAGCTACTGCACGGGCACGGCGCTCAGATAACGGCTGGTTGATCTCGCGTGAACCAGTGTTATCAGTATGTCCTTCAATCACAATGTTTGTGTCAGGATACTTTTTCAGCGTCTCAGCCAGTTGGGTGATTTCAGTTTTAGCTGCAGGCTGCAGTTCCGCAGAGTTTACCGGGAACAGGATACCTGCGTCGAAAGTAACTTTGATACCTTCTCCAACACGCTCTACATTGGCGTTCTCCAGGTCACGGCGTAATTCCTCGGCCTGCTTGTCCATTCGGCGGCCGATCACAGCACCGGTAGCACCACCCACAGCAGCACCTATAATGGCACCTGCAGCTGTGTTGCCAGCCACTCTACCTACTACACCACCAACAACGGCACCAGAACCGGCACCAATAATACCACCTTTTGTAGTTTTGCTCATTCCGCGGTCTTCACCGGTAGAAGCAGTACCAGATTGCTGCGCCGTATTACACGAAGTGGTTAAGAAGCCAAGTATGGCGAATATGGAAAGATAAATTCTCAGATTTTTCATGGTTTTAATTTTAAATAAGTTTCCTGAACGGTCAAGTTCAGTGGTAAATACTCTTAATGTTCTAAAATGTTCTGTTTTTACGTGCCCCTCTCCTCATCAATCAGCACTTAAACGGCTGTGTTCTTGAAAGGTTAGCCCTATACAAAATTTGAATATTTTATTCTTTAACGTCCCGGACATTTTCAGGTTGAGGGTTCAGAGTACTTCGTTCGTTGCCAACTACCTTATAGTATGCAGAGGCGGCTGAGTAAAGCAGCGCCCGCTAACTTACGCTAACGGACGCTACCCAAACTAAAAACAGGAAGTAATAAGGTTTATTTCAGCGCACCGCTCTCGGCAGCTTGCTTCAGTTCTTCATTGGCTACAATGATAATCTCTACACGGCGGTTCTGCTGACGGCCTTCTACAGTGGTGTTATCCGCAATAGGCTGGTCGTAGCTGTAGCCTTTTGCCTGCAAGCGTTCGTTTTCCACACCTAAGCTGCGGGCATAAGAAGCTACTGCCTCTGCACGGCGCTCCGACAGTTTCTGGTTAAGTTCATAAGAACCGCTGTTGTCTGTGTGTCCTTCTACTATTACGTTCGTGCCCGGATACTCTTTCAGCGTTTTGGCCAGCTTTGCAATATCCTGCTTGGCAGTGGTGCTCAGTTCTGCAGAGTTCACCGGGAACAGGATACCGGAGTCAAAATTAACCCGGATAGCTTCGCCAACACGCTCTACCTTGGCACCATCCATTGTCTTCTCCAGTTCTTCCGCCTGCTTGTCCATACGGCGGCCGATCACGGCTCCTGTGGCACCACCTACGGCCGCGCCTACAATGGCACCGGCGGCAGTGTTGCCCAGTCTGTTACCGATAATACCACCAATTACAGCACCGCCACCGGCTCCAATCAAACCACCCTTTGTGGTCTTCTTCATGCCAGGCTTGTCAGCTTGCTGCTCAGGTTCGGCTGTTTTAGCTTGTGTAGTTGTTTCGTAATCGCCGGAGCCTGCTACTGGTGCCGTGGACTGGCAAGAGGAAAACAGCATAGATGCGGCTAAAAATGAGTTAAGTGATATGTTTAGTAGTTTCATGGTCTTGAGTGTAAATTTCTGGCTGATATAGTTAATGGTTTTAATGTTTCTGGTTGATTGAAGCATGCTTGTACACCAATTGCAACTCTCATGCCAAAACGAAAAGAACACTCCCATTAATATCTAGCTGATAATATATTTTTCAGTTCTTATACAGACTTATAGGGTATAGCCCTGAAAATCAGCGGGGCCTGCTATATTAGTATAGCAGGCCCCGCTGATTATTTTTTGGCTTTATATTTTAAGATGCTTGTGCCGCTTTGCGCTTCTTAAGCTTTTCAGGTGCCGGCGCCTCCTGTGGCATGACCATACTCAGCAAGTCTGTCAGCTTTTGCTTCATTGCTTTGCGGTCTACTATAAAATCGAGGAAGCCATGCTCCAGTACAAACTCAGCACTCTGGAATCCTTTTGGCAGGTCCTTACCAATTGTTTCTTTAATGACGCGCGGTCCGGCAAAACCGATTAGCGCGCCTGGCTCTGCAATGTTGAAATCACCTAACATGGCATAAGAAGCCGTTACGCCACCTGTTGTCGGGTCTGTAAGCAGCGAAATGTAAGGCAATCCTTCCTCCGCCAGAAGCGCCAGTTTAGCTGATGTCTTCGCCATCTGCATTAAGGAAAAACCTGCTTCCATCATGCGCGCACCACCAGATTTAGAAATCATCAGGAACGGCATGCGGTTTTTCCGGGCATAATCTATGGCGCGGGCAATCTTCTCGCCTACCACTGAGCCCATCGAACCGCCGATAAAGGCAAAGTCCATGCTGGCGATGGTAATGTCCTGGCCATTCATCTTACCATAAGCGGTGCGAACAGCATCTTTCAGTCCTGTTTTTCTTTCAGTGGCCACAATGCGCTGTGGGTATGGCTTAGAGTCCACAAACTCAAGCGGGTCACCTGAAGTCAGGTGCTCATCCATCTCTGTAAACTCATTGTCATCAAAAAGGATAGCAAAGTATTCTTTGGAGCCAATGCGGTCGTGGTAATCGCATTTTACGCAGGTGTGCATGTTCTTGCGGTGCTCGGCCATGCTGGTAACTGCTTTGCACTCCGGGCACTTGTACCACAACCCGTCCGGTGTCTCCTTCTTCTCCTCCGTAGGTGTATGGATTCCTTTTTCAACTCGTTTAAACCAAGGCATCATAGACAAAAGCGTGCTTGCAGCACATATAAATGTTGGGTACTTTTCTTTGCCAGGCGGCAAAGTATAACTATACAGACTGCCTCAATCCTTCAATAAAAGACTTTGAAGAAGCAGGCTACAAAAATATGTAATTATCAGCAGTTGTGCTAAATATTATGCTATTGTAATCTCATTAGCTAAATAAACGTCCTGAACCGCATTTATCAGTTCCACACCTTCTGCAAACTCTCTCTGGAAAGCCCTTCGGCCCAGAATCAGCCCCATGCCGCCGGCCCGCTTGTTGATAACGGCTGTGCGCACAGACTGCTGCAGGTCAGTCTCCCCCTGCGACTCACCGCCCGAGTTAATCAGGCCAGCGCGACCCATGTAGCAGTTTGCCACCTGGTAACGGCAAAGGTCGATGGGGTGGTCGGTACTCAGCTCACTGTACATTCTCTTATCAGACTTAGAGAAATTGATGGCAGTGAAGCCCCCGTTGGTCTCCGGCAGTTTCTGCTTGATGATGTCTGCCTGAATGGTTACCCCGAGGTGGTTAGCCTGGCCTGTCAGGTCTGCCGCCACATGGTAATCCTTGCCGTCTTTTTTGAAGGCGTTGTTGCGGGTGTAGCACCACAGGATAGTAGTCATACCTAACTGGTGCGCCCGCTCAAAGGCCTCCGACACTTCTATTATCTGCCGCGACGACTCCTCAGAACCAAAGTAAATAGTAGCTCCCACGGCTGCCGCGCCCAAATTCCAGGCCTCATCCACAGAACCGAACATTATCTGGTTGTATTTGGTGGGGTAAGTGAGCAACTCGTTGTGGTTTATTTTAACGATAAACGGAATCTTGTGCGCGTACTTCCGCGACATCATCGCCAGGTTACCGAATGTAGTGGCCACCGCATTACAGCCCCCTTCCATCGCCAGTTTCAGGATATTCTCTGGGTCAAAGTAAATGGGGTTTGGAGCAAAGGAAGCGCCTGCTGTATGCTCGATGCCCTGGTCGATGGGCAGAATGGAAATGTAGCCCGTACCCGCCAGCCGGCCGTGGCTGAACAGCTGTTGGAGGTTGCGCAGCACCTGCGGACTGCGGTTTGTCTGGGCAAAAATCCTGTCCACAAAATCAGGCCCCGGCACATGCAGCTGCTCTTTTCTGAAAGTCTTGCTTTCATGGTGTAAAAGCGCTTCCGCATCCGGGCCAAGCATCGAAACAATATTTTCGTACGTCATCAGTCTTGTGTTTTTTGAAATGGAGATACTATGCTGGATTAGTGATTACGGAACGGCTGTATGAGGAAAGCATTTTACTTCCGGTTGGTACAAAGCTGTTTTGTTCGGCCTGTGAGGAAACCTATGCTGAAGGCATCCTTCAGAAATATACTAGGAGCAGCTTAAAAAGTTGCTCGCAAACAACAGCGCCAGCCACTTGGAAAGTAGCTGGCGCCGGGGTATTCAAATGAACTTCAAAGAAGAAGAATGATACGGCACAGCCATTCGCTGTTACAAACCAATGGCTCCGGTACACTTATGCATTTGCCGTACTACTTGAATCGTATTACCTGATGCCCGGTCCTTCTACTTGCACTCTTCGTTCACCACTTTACCATCTATGATTACTGCACAGACGTGGGTGGTGTACTCAAAAGGGTCGCCATCGAACAGGACCACATCAGCGTCCTTTCCTTTCTCTAGCGAGCCAACACGCTGCTCCAAACCAATGAGTTTAGCTGGAGTAGTGGTGATGGAAGCCAAGGCCTGCTCCGGGTTCATACCGTTGGCAACGGCTACGCCTGCCTCAAACAGCAACACACGCGCACGCGGCACATACTGCTCAAACCCGCTCTGGATAGCCACCGGCACACCTGCCCTGGCAAGTACACCCGCTGATTCAAAAGACATGTTTTTGCTATCACCGTTTGCCCGGGCCATCGTAGGGTGAAGAATAACGGGTACACCTGCCGCCTTTATCTCATCTATCAGAAGATACGCCTCCGCACCTCCATCCAGAATCATATCCAGGTTAAATTCTTTTGCAAGGCGCAGGGCCGCCATAACGTCGTTGGCTCTGTTTGCCGTAACAAGGGCCTTATACTTTTTATTCAGCACACCCGCCAGGTACTCCAGTTTCAGGTTGCGGTCCGGGCGCTTGCTCACGTCAGCGTTGGCCATCTTCTTTGTGTATGCCTGCGCTGCCTGTAGTTCGGCCCGCAGCATGGCCATGCCTTTGGCTGAGGTTTTGGGGGAGTTATAGTTTTCTCCTACCGTTGACCCTAGGGTAAAGGCGATCATCTTCGTGGTATCCATCAGCGTAGCAAAACCATCCGGAGATGTTTTGATGGTCATCGTCTGGCCACTTACCAAGGCACCCGGTCCGTGACCGGTGTTGATGGTCGTTACGCCGTGGTCACGCACCCACTCCACCAGTTCCTCCTGTGGGTTGTAAGCATCCAGGGCACGAAGCTCCGGCTGGACAGGCGCTGTTTTCTCTAGTTGCTGCTGATCGGCGGGAATATTATAGATGCCTGCCAGGCCCACAGAAGTATGGGCATCCACAAAACCTGGCGTCACAACTTTTGCAGTATACGTTTTATAGCCCTGAGGCACCTGTACAGCATTGGCAGCACCTACTGCCTCAATCTTTCCATTGCTGATCAGCAACACACCATTTTTTATAGGTGCTCCTGCCTGTGTATAAACTGTTTCGCCTTTCACAGCTATCTGCGCTTGCACCTGCGACATACCCACTATCGTCGCAGCCATCAGGGCAGCAGCCAATTGTATTTTCTTTTTCATTTTGAATCTCTAAAAGCTATTTACAAGTTGAACTGAAAGCATACAGAATGCTCCCTGCCAGCTCAACTTCATAACTCTGAACTTTTAACTCTTAACTTCTTAATGCGCGTGATAGTGTAGCTCTCCATCGTAGGCATTGTACCCGCCTGTGGCAAAAGCCTTATCCTCAGGCTTGCTGAAGTCGAAGCGCTTCTGCCCCTCTACCCACGTTTGCTCAACCCGGGTGTAGACACTAAATGGCTCCCCGTTCAGCACGACAAAGTCAGCGTCTTTGCCTTTCTCCAGCGAACCAACACGGTTTTCCAGCTCCAGCATTTTAGCACCTGCAATGGTGAGGGCCTCAATCGCTTTCTCTTTGCTCATACCTGCCCGCACGCCCAGTGCGGCACCACGCAGGAATAAGCGGGAATCGGTGATCCCGTCGTCGGTGTGGAAGGCGGTGAGAACACCGGCTTTCTCCAGTGCCGCCCCATTTGTATTGCTGATATCTACCGCTTCCGACTTACCGCCCGGGGAGTCAAGTGTAATGATGGAGGCAGGCACACCGGCTTTTGCAATTTCATCGGCAGCTTTCCAGGCTTCGCTTACATGGTGCAGCACCAGCTTAAAGCCAAACTCTTTCTGTAGCCGCAGGGCGGTCAGGATATCGTCGTAACGGTGGGTGTGGAAATGCACAATGCGTTTGCCGTTTAGCACCTCTACCAGTGGCTCCAGTTGGGGCTTGCGCTCCGGCATTTTATCGGCCTTGCCTTTGGCTGCCTTTAGTTTTGCTTCATACTGCTGCGCTTCCAGGAGCATCTGCCGCACCATGGCCGCGGATTTCGCTCTTGTACCCGGAAAAGGAGCAGACTTCATAGGGTTGGTACCGTTGGCCATTTTCATGCCGCCGCAGATGCCGTTTATCACATCATCGCAGAAGGCCATATCGCCAACGGTTTTGCCTTCCCGCATTTTCAGGTATACTGTTTGGCCGCTCATCAAGTGTCCGGAACCCGGCATCACGTTCACCGTCGTAATGCCTCCGGCGAGGGCGCGCTTAAAGGTGTCGCTCATCGGATTGATGCCGTCGATAATGCGTACGTCTGGGTGCAGGGGCGCAGAGGCATCGCCGCCCGAACCTTCGCCCAGGTGCGAGTGCGTGTCTACGAGGCCGGGCATCAGCACCTTGCCTGTCATATCAAACTCCACGGATCCTTTGGGCACTCTTACTTTATCGGCAGTGCCAACGGCTGTTATTTTCCCGTGCTGCACCACCAGCACACCGTTCTCAATGGGCTGCCCGGCTACAGGAATGATTCTGGCGCCTTTAAAAACATGCGGCTGCTCCTGCGCCATCAGAGGACTGCTCCCCAGAAACAGCGCGAGCCCCAAGGCGGCCAACAATCGTTTATTGATTATCATAAGGTATAAGGGTGATGTAGAAGTTAATTTAGCCACACAACTTAGCCATTTTATTCTTCCCATGAAAACAAGCACGCTTTATTCCTGTTCATACTTCCAACTAACCCAGTTCAATATCCGAAGCGCAAAAGCTGCGAGAACAACAGGATAGCAACCATAAACTGAAAACGAAATGAAAGCAAGCACAAATTCAAGTACAAAAAAACTCTTATCCTACCTCACCATCCTGTTAGTAGGCGCGGGCCTTTATTCCTGCGTTGCCGCCACAGAAGTGATTGGCTCCTGGAAGAGACCGGAAGCAGTAGCCGAAACGTATAATAATGTAGTGGTAGCCGCCATGACAGACAACATACAGGCAAAGCAGATAATAGAAGAGCAACTCGAAGCCCAACTGGAGATGCGCGGAATCAAGGCCACCAAAAGTATAGAACTGTTTCCGCCCTCTGCCATTGCCAGCGAGGGAGCAGACCCGGACATGATGTTGCAGCGCATCCAGGGTGAAGGCTACGACGGCATTATAACAGCAGCGGTGGTAGACCAGGAAACGGAAACACGCTATGTACCCGGCACCAATGCATATGGCGCTTATACCCCGGTTTCGCGCTTCGGCTGGTACAATACCTTCAGAGGATACTATGGGTACATGTCACCAACTTTATACCAGCCCGGCTATTACACCAAAGACAAAATTTACTTCCTGGAATCTAACCTTTACGATGCAGGCTCTGAGAACCTTGTTTGGTCGGCACAGTCCCGTTCTTATGACCCGGGAACGGTGACTTCTTTTGCCGATGAGTTTGCCGAGGTTACAGTGAAGCAGTTGGCAAAAGACAATGTGATTCAGTAGCTACTGACAAAGGAACATCTACAGAAACAAAAGATGGCTAATAAGAGGCACCTGGTTGTGCTACTTCCTGTAAGTAATCTTTCCCCTATAAACTAAAAGCAGAAAGGCCTCCACGTTGGAGGCCTTTCTGCTTTTATACTTCTTCAGGTTACTACAGAGCTATTCGTTATACAACACATGTAGCACCGTCTGCCCTACTGCTTTCAGTGTATTTTTGCTGATAATTTCCATGTTATCGGAGTGGCGGTGATGGTAAGGTCCAAAATAGTCACCGTCAGCAGCATTCATATTATACTCTATGATGTCTATCATGCGGATATTGCCAAGCCTGTTGACGTAGTAGTGGTCGTCGATGATAGCCGGCGCGTTCACGTACTTAAAGTAGTCGGAGTAGCCAAGCCTGTTTCCTGCTTTCCATACTTTATTCACGACTTCCCGGGCAAACTGCATCGAGTGGCCTTCCCGGGCGAAGCGTGCATTCTCGGCTCCCACCATATCTAACAGAATCCCGTAGTTGGCCCTGTAGTTAGGTACATGTTTGTTCTTGCTCCAGTACTGTGATCCAAGGGCCCAGGTGTCCTCTTTATAAGGCAACTCGCTGTTGTCCGGCTGACCATAGTCTTCTCCGTCAAAGAAAATCAGATCCACGCCCACATCCGGTTTCTTCTGTGCCTCGTGTATGGTTCTGGCAATTTCCAGCAGCACGCCCACGCCACTGGCGCCATCATTCGCACCTGCAACCGGCTTATCCGGTTCGTGTTCGTCTTTATCGGCAATAGGACGGGTATCCCAGTGGGCAGCCAGCAATATCCGGTTGGCTGCACCAGGATTATAGGAGGCAATCACATTGCGCAGGTTCAGCATGGTGCCATCGTAGGCTGCCACCTGAAACTTCTGCTCTGTTACCTCTGCACCATACTCTTTCAACTTCTTTACAATCCATTCGCCAGTAGCATAGTGTGCAGGCGTATTAGGCACACGCGGCCCGAATGTCACCTGCTTCTCTACCAGTGCATAAGCTGTGTCAGCATTAAAAGCAGGTGCCTGCACTGCTTCTTTCTCGTCCTCTACCCTCACCTGCCGCGCAGCGCCGTTGTCGGTTGAGTCGCAGGAGTAAAAGGCAAGCGAACTACACAACAGCAGTGCCAGCATATTCCATTTATTCTTCATAAGCCCAGTCAATTCCTGTTTTAAGGTCTTTGATCACAATGCCTTGCTTCTTTAGCTCGGCTCGGATCACATCTACCTTATCATAATGTTTGGCCTCTTTGGCCTCTTTGTAAAACTGCAGCACCAGGTCCAGCATCTCCTCTACGTCCCCTAATGGTTCCTCCTGCAGCCCCAGTACGTTCAGCACCAGTTCCTGGTAAGTATCCCGAACCGTATCAAACGTGCCCCGCGACAACTGCTCTATCTTGATCTGCCCCAGGTTCAGGCTGTTAATCTTCTTGAGCAGGTTAAAGAGCGAGGCAATGGTACGGGCTGTATTCAGGTCATCGTTCAGGCCCCGGTAGCAATCCTCCGTCAGCTTCAGCAGTTCCTCGTTAAGTTTGACATCCGGCTCCACCTCCGCCGTATCTTGCGGGTACTGCAGCTTCTTGAGTATGTTCAATCCGTTCATCAGCTTGGTATAGCCTTTGCGGGCTGCCTGCAGCGCCTCGTTGCTGAAATCAAGGGTGCTGCGGTAATGCGCTTGCAAAATAAAGAAGCGGATGGTCATGGGGCTGTAAGCCTGCTCCAGCATCTCATGGTTGCCACTGAACAGCTCGCTCAGGTTGATAAAGTTACCCAAGGATTTGCCCATCTTCTGACCGCCCACCGTAATCATGTTGTTATGCACCCAATACCGGGCGCCTTCGCCGTGGTCGCAGCTTGCCTGGTTCTGCGCAATTTCGCACTCGTGGTGCGGGAACATCAGGTCCAGGCCTCCTCCGTGTATATCAAAGGTTGTGCCTAAGTATTTGCGGCTCATGGCAGAGCACTCCAGGTGCCAGCCCGGAAAGCCTTCGCTCCACGGCGAGGGCCAGCGCATGATGTGCGTAGGAGATGCTTTTTTCCAGAGCGCGAAATCCACTGGAGAGCGTTTTTCCTCCTGCCCCTCAGTGTCGCGGGTATTGCTCAGCAGGTCCTCAACGTTGCGGCCAGACAGCTTCCCGTAGTTATGGTTCTGGTTGTAGGCTTTCACATCAAAGTAGACAGAGCCGTTCACCTCGTAGGCAAGCCCGTTATTCAGTATCTCCTGTATCATCTCTATCTGCTCGATGATGTGGCCGGAGGCCCGGGGTTCTATGTCCGGAGGCAGTACATTCAGTTTGCGCAGTTCCTCATGGTACACGTTGGTATAGTGCTGCACTACCTCCATCGGCTCCAGGTGCTCGAGCTTGGCTTTTCGCTGGATTTTATCTTCTCCCTCGTCGGCATCGTTCTCCAGGTGGCCCACATCCGTGACATTGCGCACATAACGCACCTTATAGCCTTGGTTTTTGAGGTAACGGTACAGGGTATCGAAGGTAATGGCACTGCGGGCATGGCCCAGGTGCGGCTCCCCGTAAACGGTTGGCCCGCAGACATACATCCCCACAAAGGGGGCGTGCAGCGGCTCAAACACCTCTTTTTTTCGCGTTAGCGTATTGTACAGGTTCAGTTTCTGTTGCATGACTAATCAGATATATACACCAGCAGGTGCGGCGCTTTTCAGCGCATCAGCCAGTATTATGCGGCCTCTTAATGGTTCAAAACTATAAATATTGCCTCCCAACTCCTAAGCACACTTCTAAACTTTACCTCTTAAGCTGCAAATGTGCATTCGTAAGAATGAAATTTAAACGTGCGCCAGCACTACTCTTCCGTCTTTGGCTCCAGCACATATTTTGCCGATATCGGGAAGTGATCTGACAAGGCCATTTCATAATGCACTTCGAACTCGTACGCCCGAAGCCCCTGACTGTAAAACTGGTTGTCAATCCGTAAAAACGGAAGCGGGCCGTTATAGGTAGCCCCCAATCCGCTACCAGCCTTCACAAAGGCATTCTGCAGCTTTTTGTTCAGTTCATTATATGTGTAGCTGAAAGGGATATCGTTATAATCGCCGCTAACCACAAAGGGATACGGGCAGTCATCAAAATGCTCCAGCAGCATCTCTACCTGATAGCCCCGCGCTATAAAGCCTTTCCGCAGGCGCCTGGCAAGGTTACGACCTTCTCTCTTAAAACTCTCCTCGTCGCTTCCGATAGAGGTGTAAGTATTCTCTATATCTTCAGCTTTGATACTCATAGACTGCAGGTGCGTGGCATACACCCGCACCGTATCTCCATCCATATTAAGATCAGCCCATATGGCACGGTTGCCACTGGATTTTTCGGAAAAATGAATAACGCCTTTCTCTACAATGGGATACCTGGAAAAAATGGCCAAACCCAGATCACCGTGCTTGCGGTTGGAACTGGCTGCGGAAAAGAACTCCTCTTTACCGTGCCGTGTGCCTATTCTGCTGATGATGTTATAATTGTATTCTTTAGATTTCGGGTTGCTGTAAAATTCCTGCAGGCAATACACATCTGCCGGATGCGCCGCTACCCAGTCTACCATTTCAGTAGATACGCCTGCTGTACGCCTTTCTTTGCCTTCATAGGCTGTGAACATATGCGTATTCAGGCTAAGTATATGCAGGGTTTTGGCGTCCTGTGGCGGCAGTTCCTTTACCAGGCCCAGCGGTACCAGACGCTCGTAATAGTCCCACCCCAGCACCATCACCGCCAGGGGCAGAAACACAAACCAGGAGAGGCGCAGTGCCCAGTAAAGCAGGAACAGGAAATTCAGCACCAGTGCCCCCGGCAGTGAGAATGCAATAAAGCCCGCCGGCCAGAACTCGTAAGGTGGTATCTGCATACACAGGACTGCCAGCAGCAGCCACAACACCACTGCGATGTTGAGGATGAGCCATATACGGGTGCGTATATTTTTGAAGGTAGTAGACACGAGAGCAAACTTACGAATTATGATACTATCTATTTCTATCCCACGCCGGAAGACAAAAGATATTATGCTGCCGCGAAATAATTTCTGCACCCTGTGTCACTATCTCAGCCTTGCCCGAACTTAATTAAAGGGGCTGCTGTTACACATCAAGGCCGCTTATTAGTGGTCTCCTGCACAGTTCGGCTTTTGCCTTCTCTTCCTTGTAATTAGATGATTGCGATAATTTAATACAGGCATTGGCAATACGCTATGTTGTTTATCTAAGGATTTTGTAGTAAATTTGTGCCATTATTTCCAAGGAGATGAGGGGACACGGGGTCCCCTTCTTTATTTCTTAACCGTTTGCTATGGCACTTACTGCAACAACCATAAGAAAAATGGCAGAGACGAGCCTGCCGGAGCAGGACCTCTTTATTGTGGATGTGGCTGTTTCTGACTCGCCCCGTCCTAAAATCACGGTGCTGGCCGATGGGGAGCAGGGCATTACGATAGACCAGTGCGCTACGATTAGCCGCCGCATCAACAAACAGATTGAGGAGTTGCTTGGCGAAGAAGAGGTGAGCTATGTACTGGAGGTAAGTTCACCCGGTCTGGACTTCCCCCTGACACAGCCACAGCAATTTAAGCGTAATATAGGCCGCAACCTGAAGCTGAGGCTGCAGGATGGCACCGAGAAAACAGGAAAGCTGGAGGAAGTTACTGAAACCGGGATTAACCTGTTGGAAGAAGTTAAACAAAAAGGCAAAAAGGCAACGTATGTGCCTGCGCAAATACCTTTCGGGGAGATTGTAAAAGCAAATGTTGTGATATCTTTTAAATGACAAAATAATGAATAGTTCAGTCCTGATCGAATCGTTCTCCGAATTCGCGAAATTCAAGAACATTGACCGCCCGACTATGATGCGCATCCTCGAGGATGTGTTCCGCACCATGATCCGTAAAAAGTGGTCTACTGACGAGAACTTTGACATCATTCTTAATGTGGAGAAGGGTGACCTGGAGATTTGGCGCAACCGCGAGATTGTGGACGACAACTCGGAGGATATCTGGGACCATGACAAGATTAGCCTTTCGGATGCCCGCAAGATTGAGCCTGACTTTGAGGTTGGCGAGGAAGTGTCTGAAGAAGTGAAACTGGAAGACTTCGGCCGACGTGCCGTACTCACAGCCCGCCAGACCCTGATCCAGCGCATCAAGGACATGGAGAAAGAACTTGTATTCCAGAAGTACAAAGACCAGGTAGGAGAGATTATCTCCGGCGAGGTGTACCAGGTTTGGAACCGCGAAGTGTTGTTGCTTGACCAGGAGGAAAACGAACTTCTGATACCGAAGGTAGAGCAGATACCCAAAGACCGTTACCGCAAAGGTGATGTGGTAAGAGCGGTGGTGCAGCGTGTGGAGATAGTGAACGGTAACCCGAAGATTATCCTTTCCCGTACGTCACCGGCATTTTTGGAGCGCCTGTTCGAGAACGAGGTACCGGAAATTTACGATGGACTGATCGCCATCAAGAAAATTGTGCGTGAGCCAGGTGAGCGCGCCAAGGTTGCCGTGGAGTCTTTTGACGACCGCATTGACCCGGTAGGCGCCTGCGTGGGTATGAAAGGTTCCCGCATCCACTCCATCGTACGCGAGTTGGAGAATGAGAACATTGACGTGATCAACTATACTGAGAACCTGGAGCTTTACATTCAGCGCGCCCTTAGCCCGGCTAAGATCAGCAGCATGAAGATTGATGAAGAGTCAGGCCGGGTATCTGTATTCCTGAAGCCGGACCAGGTATCACTGGCTATCGGTAAAGGCGGACAGAACATTAAGCTGGCAAGCCGCCTGGTGGGTCTTGAGATAGATGTGTTCCGTGAGTCTGAAAGCTATGAGGAGGACATCAGCCTGGAAGAGTTCACAGACGAAATTGAAGATTGGGTAATTGCAGAACTGAGACGCATCGGCCTCGACACAGCGAAGAGTGTGCTGGCTGTGAGCAAAGAAGATTTGCTGCGCCGCACAGAGTTGGAAGAGGAAACCATTGAGGATGTGTTCTCTATTCTGCGCGAAGAGTTGGAAGAAGAAGATAACCAGTAGTTGCGAGTTGCGCGCTGTTCATTTAATTTTGAGAGAATTACAACGGCGTGCAGCTTTATCAGTCTCTGACTAGGCAACTATATTTTACACAGTATTAAAAGACAGCATATTAGAACAAAATGGCAGAAGAAAAAACAAGGAGGCTCAAACAGGTTGCAACTACATTGAACATTGGTACTACTACCATTGTGGACTACCTCTCTGCTAAAGGTTTTGACGTGGAAAACAAACCCACTACCAAAATCACGGCAGAGCAGTTCAGTATGCTGGCGAAAGAGTACGCTTCTTCTATGCAGGACAAGCAGGAGGCGGAAGAAATAAATATAGGTAAAAAGCCGCAGAGCAACCAGGTGATCGAGTCTGAAAAGCACCATCACCCTGAACCAAAGAAGCAAAGCGAGCCTGAGCAGGAAATGCTGATAAAGAACAGCAGCCAGCCACGGCAGGAAACCCCTGCCCCGAAGCCGGCAGCCGCTGTTCCTCAGCTACAGGGCATTAAAGTATTGGGTAAAATAGAACTGGATGCCAAAGGCAATCCGATTCCGAGGAAACCTGCACCCGCACCTGCACCGACGCTTGCTCCAGCACCTGCTGCTGAAGAAAAACCAGCGCCAGTTCCTGAGCCGAAGGTAGCCGAAAAGCCTGCCGCAGAGGCGCCACAGGCCGCAGCGCCTGCGCCAGAGAAACCTGCTGCACCAGCGCCAGCACCAGAGAAAACAGAAGCGCCAAAAGCTCCTGAGACTCCTGCTGCGCCGGTACAACCAGCTGCCAAGGCCCCTGAGGCTCCTGCCAAGCCGAAAGAGGATGCACCTGCGCAGCAACCACCGGCGAAGCCTGCCGCTGAGAAACCAGCCGCAAGCGCACCAAAACAGCCAGCACCAGAGAAGGCGCCTCAGCAACCGGCCACTCCTGATGCAGCGAATGAGCAAGAAAATAACAAGGATATAGAAAAGATTTCAGGAAGAGCAGACCAGTTAAAAGGTCTCACTGTACTTGGCAAAATAGAGTTGCCTACAGAATCGCGCAGAAAAGGTTCTAAGCCTGTGGCGTCGTCAGACGACAAGAAAGGCAAGAAGAAAAAGCGCAAGCGCATTATTGTGGGCGAAGGCGGCCAGCAGGGTCAGGCGCAAGGCCAGGGACCCGGTCAAGGCAACCAGCGTCCTATTGTTCCTTCGCAGCACAGAGCTGCTGGCGGAGGTGCCGGTAGCAGCCAGCGTCCACCACGAGGTGGCGCCAAAGGAGGGCCCAGACCTACTGCCCCGGCTGGCAGACCAGTTAAAGCAGAGGTTACGGACAAGGAAATTCAGGAGCAGATTAAAGCAACGCTCGCAAAGCTGAGCGGTGGTAAAGGCGGTGGTAACCGTGCCAAGTACCGCCGTGAAAAGCGTTCTGCCGTTGCTGATGCCACTGAAGAGCGCCGCATGGCAGAGCAGGCAGAGTCTAAGACACTGCGTGTAACTGAATTCGTGTCGGCCAATGACCTTGCCTCCCTGATGGATGTGAGCGTGAACGACATCATTAAGGTGTGTATGCAAATGGGTATGTTCGTCTCCATTAACCAGCGCCTTGATGCTGAAGCCATCACTGTTATTGCAGATGAGTTTGGCTACGACGTTGACTTCATTACAACAGAAGACGAGCAGGCCCTGGAGGATATAGGTGAGGAGAACGAGGAGGATTTGGAAGAGCGTGCCCCAATCGTAACCATCATGGGTCACGTTGACCACGGTAAGACATCCCTGCTCGACTACATCCGAAACGCAAACGTGACTGCAGGTGAAGCCGGTGGTATTACGCAGCACATCGGTGCCTATAAAGTGAAAACAGAAAGCGGCCGTACTGTTACCTTCCTCGATACACCGGGTCACGAAGCCTTTACGGCCATGCGTGCCCGTGGTGCCAAGGTAACAGACGTTGTTATTATCGTAGTTGCGGCTGACGATTCCGTGATGCCCCAGACAAAAGAGGCCATCAACCACGCACAGGCAGCCGGTTCACCAATCATTATCGCACTGAACAAAATAGATAAGCCAGCCGCTAACCCGGATAAAGTAAGGGAAGAACTCGCCCAGATGAATATCCTGGTGGAAGAATGGGGTGGTAAATACCAATCGCAGGAAGTATCTGCTAAAACAGGTGCAGGTATTCCGGAACTGTTGGAAAAAGTGCTTTTGGAAGCTGAAATTCTTGAATTGAAGGCGAACCCGAACCGTGCTGCAATAGGTACAGTTATCGAAGCCTCCCTGGACAAAGGCCGTGGCTATGTAGCTACCGTGCTGGTACAGACAGGTAACCTGAAAATAGGTGATGTGGTACTGGCTGGCTCTCATTATGGTAGGGTAAAAGCCATGACCAACCACCTTGGCAAGAAGATGAAAGAAGCTGGGCCGTCTACGCCAGTGCAGTTGCTTGGATTGGATGGAGCACCACAGGCCGGCGACAAGTTCCTGGTAATGGAATCGGAGCGCGAGGCACGTGAAATTGCCACAAACCGTTCGCAGGTACAGCGTGAGCAGAGTTTGCGTACCCGTAAGCATATTACGCTGGATGAGATTGGTCGCCGTCTGGCAATCGGATCATTCAAGGAGCTTAATGTGATTGTGAAAGGTGACGTGGATGGTTCCGTGGAAGCACTTGCTGACTCCCTCTTGAAGCTGTCTACGCCTGAGGTTCAGGTAAGCATCATTAACAAAGGCGTGGGGGCCATCTCTGAGTCTGATGTGTTGCTGGCTTCTGCCTCTGACGCGATTATCATTGGTTTCCAGGTGCGTCCTTCCCTGAATGCGCGTAAACTGGCAGAGCAGGAGCAAATTGATGTACGCCTGTACTCTATCATCTACGACGCTATCAACGAGGTAAAAGATGCCATGGAAGGTATGCTTGCACCAACACTGAAGGAAGAGATTACGGGTAACGCGCAGGTGCGTGACGTCTTCAAGATTACAAAGGTGGGTACAATTGCAGGTTGTATGGTGACAGATGGCAGCATACAGCGTAACGCCAAGGTTCGCCTGGTGCGCGATGGCATTGTAGTACACGACGGTGAAATACTGGCTCTGAAGCGTTTCAAAGACGATGTGTCGGAAGTGAAACAGGGCTACGAGTGTGGTATCAGCCTGAAAAACTACAATGAGATTGAGATTGGTGACGTGATTGAAGCCTACGTAGAGAAAGAGATAAAGCGTACACTATAAGTCGGATTTTAATTTTGAACAAAGCGCCCCAGCTGCTAACGCGGCTGGGGCGCTTTGCATTTTTTGAATGCCTGTTTATGTCATGGCTTCTGAATCCCACCGAACCTGAATACTCTATCGGAATCAGGATTATCAGAATGAAGACTTGTGGCTGCATCATCCACCTGGGCTTTTATGAATAATGAGCACATGTACCATACAAAGTAAGAACAAGGCTGAACAAAGACAAAGGCTGTAAGCCGGAAACTAGATGATTCTAAAAAAAGAAGCCTGACAGAACTTAATCTGACAGGCTTCTCTACTATAACTTGAGTTGAAGAACTTTTTCTATTGTGAACGGCGCAGTCGGCGCTTGTCGCGCTTATGCTTCTTCATCATTTTCTTCTCTTTTTTCAAAATCTCTTTCATTCGCTTGCTGTTCGCAATCTTCTTTTTATCAAAGGTTTTGCGGCGGTCATCTTCGTAGGCATTGAAACGGGTATCTAAACCAGCTGCACGGCGATCGGCGGCATCAACTGATGTGCCTTTGCGCTCTACCTTAGCAGTACCCCAATACTCATCCTTAGCAGACAAGGTGCTGCTCTGTGAGGTTTGGGCATTCGCTTCCGGGTAGAAAAGGATGATTCCAAAAGTAAAAAGCAGCAGGGTCAGTTTCTTCATGTTAATTCTACTTATCAAGGTGTCTTAGGTATACAACGTAAAACTCTTACAAAATCTTTTGTGCTTCCTTAACACGTAGAATGAAGATAAAAGTTCTGCTACTCAAAATTATGTGACCAACCCATACGGGGCTTCGTTTCAGTGGCAGCCTTTACCATGAAACAGCAGTCACACCATTATTTACAAACCGGCCCATCGTGCCATCTTCCCAAATCAGGCACTTAAAAGACTGACCTAAATGTACTTGTTTACTTTCAATTTACAAGTCTCGCTGTGTCAGGTACTGGAAAATTCATAAAAAGCTATGTTCTTATACAACCTTTTTGCTCGGATCAGTAGCGGGTACCTCATTTTCGCCTTTTAGCAAATCGCGTATCTCAGCCAGTAGCACCTCCTGTTTGTTAACAGCTGCCGCTGGCTTGGCTGCTTCCTCTTCGCGTAAGCGGTTGATGGTGCGCACCAGCATGAAAATGGCAAACGCGATAATAAGGAAGTTGAACACTGACTGCAGAAAGTTACCATAGTTCAGGGTAACGGCAGTGGCCACCACCTCTCCGTTTTCTACCACAGCCTCCCGCAGCACCAGTTGAAGGCTGGAGAAATCTACTTTACTTACCAGCAGCCCCAGGGGCGGCATGATAATGTCGTCTACCAACGACTTGGTGATGGCTCCAAAAGCAGCACCAATCACCACACCTACAGCTAGATCGATAACATTTCCTTTGACGGCAAACTTTTTAAACTCTGAAAAGAAACCCATGCATGTATAAGATTAATGATTCAAGAAATGAGCTGCAAACTTAGCCATTCTGTCAGACATTCCACACCTCTTCCTGCACCACTGTTACCCAGACCTGCCCGACTGGCTGTTTAGGGATTGAACTAAATCACTATCTTTGTAAAGAAGAATTTGAATTCAACCTGAGTCGGATTAACCTATGATTACATACGAGAACCTGCTGCTTAACCTGGAAAATGGTATTCTTACGATTACTGTCAATAGGGCAGACAAGCTGAACGCACTTAACTCTGCTACAATTAGCGAGATAAAACAAGCTATACAGCAAGTGTATGAAGATACTGCCGTGAAGGGAGTTATTATAACAGGGGCTGGCCCTAAGGCTTTTGTGGCTGGCGCCGATATATCTGAAATTGCAGAGTTGAGCGAGGTGAATGCCCGTAGTTTTTCGGAGCGCGGGCAGGAGGTTTTCAGCATGATTGAGCGCTGCAATAAACCTGTGATAGCGGCCATAAACGGTTTTGCTTTAGGAGGAGGTTGCGAGTTGGCCATGGCCTGCCACATGCGTGTAGCCAGCGACAATGCCCGGCTTGGCTTACCGGAAGTAAGCCTTGGCGTATTGCCAGGCTATGGGGGCACACAGCGCCTCACACAGCTGGTGGGCAAGGGCAAGGCCATGGAAATGGCGATGACCGGCGACATGATTCCTGCAGAGGAGGCAAAAGCACTTGGTTTAGTAAACCATGTGGTGCCGCAGGAAGAACTGATGAGCAAGTGCCTGCAGATTATGGAGAAGATAAGGACCAAGGCGCCGTTGGCAGTAGGCCTTGTCATTGATTGTGTAAACGCGGTATTCAACAAAGATGAAAACGGATACCAGACAGAGGCAAATGCATTCGCCCGCTTATGTGCCTCCGAAGACTTTGTAGAAGGCACCAACGCATTCCTGGAGAAGCGCAAACCAAACTTTACAGGTAACTAAAAAAGGAACACCCGGCTCTCAAACCTATCGCATGAGTATAGCCAAGAAACTGGTAGGGCAAACTGCTGCCTATGGCCTAAGCAGTATCGTTGGCAGAGCCCTAAATTACCTGCTCGTACCTATCTACACCAAAGTCTTCCTCCCCGAGGAGTATGGTGTGGTTTCTTACCTCTACGCTTTTGTCGGATTCTTCAACATTCTGTACACCTATGGAATGGAGACAGCCTTTTTCCGTTTTGCCAACAAAGCCGGGGCCGACAGGGACAAACTCTACAACGAGGTACTCACCCTGATCATGTGTAGCAGCGTCGTCCTCACAGGAATACTGCTGCTTATTTCCGGGGCCGTAGTAGAGTATAAAGGGTATCCCCAGGAGTACCTGAACTACATCAACTGGCTAGCCATTATACTGGCGATAGATGCCATTGTGGCCATCCCTTTCGCCAGACTGCGCCTGCAGAACAAGGCCATCAAGTTTGCCTCCATTAAACTTGTTAACATATTACTGACGGTAGGGGCAAACCTTTTTTTCCTGGTGGTTCTCCGGAATATATACTATGGCGATTACCTGCAGGAACTGAGGCCACTGGCAGAGCAGCTGTATAACCCGGATTTCGGGATTGGCTATATTTTCCTGATAAATCTGGTAGCCAATGCCCTCCTGATTCCGATGCTGTGGAAGGAGTTCTCAGTTTTAAGATTCGAACTGAACCTGAAACTGCTGCGGCCAATGTTCCTCTATGCCTACCCGCTCCTATTTATGGGTCTGGCAGGTATGGTGAACGAAGTAATCGACAGGATACTACTGGAGGAGTGGCTGCCGGAAAGCTTTTATCCCAACAGAAGCAACATGGCGGCTGTCGGGATTTACAGCGCCTGCTACAAGCTCTCCATCTTCATGACGTTGGCCATTCAAGCCTTCCGATATGCAGCCGAACCTTTCTTCTTTTCGCAGGCCGAAGAGAAAGACTCGCCCCAGTCGTTTGCCCTTATCATGAAGTGGTTTGTGATTGCCTGTGCCTTTATCTTCCTGTTCATTTCCGCTAACTTAGAAGACTTTGCGCTACTGCTTCGCCGGGAGAGCTACCGAGAGGGTATAATGGTGGTGCCGGTGCTCCTGCTGGCCAACCTGTTCCTGGGCGTGTACTACAACCTCTCCGTGTGGTTCAAACTGACTGACAAAACAAGGTTCGGCACTTACATCAGCTTCGGTGGGGCAGCCATTACCATCATCTTCAACCTGCTCCTGATTCCGGTGCTGGGGTACATGGGCTCGGCCATCGCTACCTTTATCTGTTATTTCAGTATGGCAATGGTGAGCTACTTGCTGGGCAACCGCCACTACCCTATCCCCTATCCGGTTAAAACCATAGTAGCCTATATTCTGCTGGCTACCGGCCTGGTGTGGCTAGCCCTTGACGTTGAGATTGAGAACTTCTGGCTGCGACACGCTTACCACTTAGGCGTATGCGCCATCTTCCTGGTTATTGTATGGCTGCGGGAACGTCCGCGTTTCTCTAAAATGAAAGCATGACATATCTATAGATAATGAATACACAAGACTTACTGGTTAACGTCATTAACCAATCCAAACACACTCTTCCCTCCTACCAAACGCAGCACTCGGCAGGCATGGACCTGCGGGCAAACCTCGACGCGCCGGTTACGTTGAAGCCACTGCAGCGGGCACTCATCCCGACGGGTTTATTTATAGAGCTACCTGAAGGGCACGAGGCACAGATTAGGCCGCGTAGCGGCTTGGCCTATAAGCATGGTATTTCTATTGTGAACAGCCCAGGCACGATTGATGCCGACTACCGTGGCGAGATAAAAGTGCTGCTGGTAAACCTGTCTGATCAGGAGTTTGTAGTAGAAGACGGAGAGCGCATTGCACAGATGGTAGTGGCCCGCTATGAGCGTATAGTATGGCGTGCAGCAGAGAGCCTGACAGACACAGAGCGCGGTGCAGGTGGCTATGGCAGCACCGGCACAAAATAATTTTTGTAACCTCAGCGCTTTTTTTCGTTAATATTATAAGGCGCTTGTTAGTACTACAACAGAATATCACCCCAATTATTAAATAAATGTAAAATCGCTGCAGCAGCAGGCGCTCCTGTAGCTTAAACCAATCAAATAACAACTATGAGGATAATCATACCGATGGCAGGAATGGGCAAGCGCATGCGTCCCCACACCTTAACTGTTCCCAAACCACTTATCCCGATTGCAGGCAAGCCTATTGTGCAGCGCCTTGTAGAAGATATTGCAAAAGTATGCGAGGAGCCTATTGAGGAGGTTGCCTTTATTATCGGCCACTTCGGGAGCAAGGTAGAGCAGGATCTGAAAAGAATCGCTGAGGCCGTTGGCGCGAAAGGCAGCATCTATTACCAGGAAGAGGCCCTGGGCACCGCTCACGCCATTCTTTGTGCACAGGCTTCTCTGGAAGGAAAAGTAGTGGTAGCCTTTGCCGACACACTCTTCAAGGCAGACTTCAAGCTCGACACCAACGCCGACGGTACCATCTGGGTACAGCGCGTGGAAGATCCTCGTCCTTTTGGCGTGATAAAGCTGAACGAGCAGAATGAGATAACTGATTTTGTGGAAAAGCCGGAGCACTTTGTTTCTGACCTGGCCATAATCGGTATCTATTATTTCCGCGACGGAGAGTACCTGCGCAGTGAGCTGCAGTACCTGCTGGACAACAACATCAAAGACAAAGGTGAGTTCCAGTTAACCAATGCGTTAGAGAACATGAAGAACAAAGGCACAACCTTTATTCCAGCCGTGATCTCTGAGTGGCTCGACTGCGGAAATAAAAACGCAACTGTTTATACTAATCAACGCTATTTGGAGTATATAAAGGATGAGGAAGGCTTGGTGGCCTCATCGGCAAAGCTGGAGAACGCGGTGATTATCCCTCCTGTATACATTGGTGAAAACGCCAGAATTACCAACTCGGTAGTCGGCCCGCACGTTTCCATCGGAAACAACACAAGCGTATACAACTCAGTGGTTAGCAACTCGATCGTTCAGGAAGACACCTCCGTAAAAAACGGCAACGTTGCAAACTCTATGTTAGGCAACTTTGTTGTATATGAGGGGCGACAGTCTGACCTTAGCCTCGGTGACTTCAATACGCTTACAGAGTAGATTTATGAAAACATTCGGAAACTTAATACTTGCCACTTGCTGCCTGGCCTTTGTTGTTTCAGGTGAGAGCAATGCTCAGTCTTCTAAAAAGAAAGACAAGTCTGCGCCCATTACGGCTACTGCCCCGCAAATGCAGCAGCCAACGGAGCGCGACAGGCAGATAAGCGAGGCACTGTTTCTGGATGGAATGAAATATTACATGCTGGAGGACTATCAACAAGCCCTCCAGCTTTTTCAAAAAGCATACACCGTTACCCCCAACAACGCCGCCTTAAACTATAAGATAGGCGAAACATACCTGCACCTGAAGGACTCAGAGGCAGCCATGCCTTTTGCCAGGGCTGCTGTGGCTCTTGAGAAGCAGAATGCCTATTACTATCTTTTAGTGACGCAGCTGCATACCGAAAAGAAGCAGTTTAACGAGGCCGCCCAGGCTTTCAACGACCTGCTGCGCAATGTACCCAACTCAGAAGAATACCTTTTTAACCTCGCAGACCTTTACTTATCGCAATCCCGCTTTGAAGACGCCCTGAAAACGTATGAGCGCATCGAAAAGCAGTTTGGTGAAATGGAGCAGCTCCTGGTGAACCGCCAGCAGATATACCTGCGCCAGAAGAATATGCCAAAGGCTATTCAGGAGGGTGAGAAACTACTTGAAACCAACCCAACGGAGATTCGCTACTTCCTGGCGCAGGCAGAGCTTCTGAATGCCTCGAAAAAGCCGGACGACGCGATAAAAGTGCTGGACAAAGCTTTGCGTATCGAGCCGAATAATCCCTTTGCTCACCTGATGCTCTCTGACCTTAACCGGCAGAAAGGCAACAAATCAGAAGCTGAGAAACAGGTAAAAGAGGCATTCCGCAGCCCGGGCCTGGATATTGACACAAAGGTGCGCATTCTGGTTGACTTCATCCGCCAACTCCCTAACCCTGAAGTAGAAGGGGTAGCGCTGGAACTGGTTGACCTGACGATTAAAAACCACCCCAATGAAGCCAAAGCGTACGCTGTAGCGGGTGATCTGCAAACCATAGTAGGCAAGAAAGCAGAAGCACGCGACAATTACCTGCAGGCCGTAAAGCTGGACGATTCTCACTTTAAGATCTGGCAGCAGGTTGTGTTGCTGGATGCGGAGCTATCAGAGGCAAGTGCCATGGTAAAGCACTCGGAGCAGGCACTGGAGCTTTTCCCGAATCAGGCAGTATTCTGGTTCTATAACGGCACTGGCCACCTTATAACAAAAGATTACGCGAAGGCTGTTAGGTCACTGGAGCACGGTAAACGCCTGTCTGCTGGCGAGCCGGAATTACTGGTGCAGTTCAACATGCAGCTGGGCGATGGCTATAACTCCCTGAAAGAATACGAAAAGGCAGACCAGGCATACGAGGCGGTGCTGGCACAGGACAAAAACAACCAGCACGTACTCAATAACTACAGTTATTTCCTGTCGCTGCGCAACCAGAACATGCAGAAGGCTCTGGAAATGTCAGAGCGCCTTGTGAAGCAGCATCCTACTAACCCCACCTACCTAGATACTTATGCCTGGGTACTGTACAAAAGCGGCAAGTATACAGAAGCACGCAAGTACCTGGAGCAGGCAGTTGCCATTTCAGACGATGCCACCATTGTAGAGCATTACGGTGATGTGCTCTTTAAGCTGGGGAAAAAAGAAGAGGCTGTGAGCCAGTGGCAGAAAGCCAAGTTAAAAGGTGAAGCCTCTGCCTTTATTGATAAAAAGATAAAAGATAAAAAGCTGTATGAGTAAACACATTTTGCTTTGCCTGGCAGTAGTGTTCCTGCTGGCAGGCTGCAAAAGAGAAACAGCTCCCACCACTGCCTCTGCCACCACAGAAACGGTAGGCACAGTAGCCGTTAACAACTTCGACTTTAACTACCTCTCCTCCAAAGGGCAGATTACCCTGAACGACAAAAACCAGAACCTGTCGTCAGGAGTCTCTATCCGGATGAAGAAGGACAGTGTGATATGGGTGTCGGTGCAACCTGGCCTCGGCATTGAGGCGGCCCGCATGATGCTGACGCAGGATTCGGTGTACCTGATGAACCGCCTGCAAAAGGAGTATGTGGCTACCGACTATACTTTTCTCCGTAACAAGTTTCAGGTGGATGTCAACTTTGAGGTCCTGCAGTCTATCCTGCTCGGAAATCTTCAGACGCAGGGAACAGAGAAAGCCATGGATGAGGGAAACCTGCAGCACGTGCAGCAGCTGCGCGAGAACCTGCTGTTCGACTACTTTATCGGCCGCCTGAACAGTAAACTGCAACAGCTGAACGTGCAGGACAAGAATACGGGCAACACCATTACCGTGAAGTACGACAGCTTTCAGAACATAGGACAAGAGCCTTTTGCGCACGCACTGGCAGCACAGGTACTCCAAAAAGGCGAGGTGTCGGACTTTAAACTTAACTACAACCGCGTAGCGGTTTCTGATGAGATGCTCTCATTTCCGTTCAGCATACCGACTGATTATAAACGCGGACCTATCAATTAAATATCTGGGGCTGTTGGTTCTTCACTTATAGTTTTGCCATATTTGCAGACTCAGAGTAGAAGAACCGCCCTTTTGATGAACGCCCTTTACAGATTCATTTTTTTCCTGCTGTTGCTGTGCCTTCCGCTGGCAACCCACGCTCAGAAAACAAAGAGTAAGGCGCAGCTGGAAAAGGAGAAGAAAGAAAACCTCAGACGTATAAAAGAAGCAAACCGCATTCTGCAGCAAACCAAGAAGCAGAAGGAAGCCTCGATTGGTCAGCTCAACGCCATACAGGAAAAGATTACGGTTCAGAAGGGCGTCATCAGCAACATCTCCCGCGAGATAAACTACATTGAATCTGACGTAAAAGAAACAGAGGGTATAGTAGGGGCACTCCAGGATGATCTGGATAAGCTAAAAGCAGAATATGCCACCATGGTATACGCCGCCTCCAAAACGGCAAACAGCTACAACAAGCTCATGTTCCTCTTCGCATCCGACTCCTTCAACCAACTGGTTCGGCGTATGCGCTACCTACAGCAATACTCAGAGGCACGCAAAAAGCAGGTAGAGCAGATCAACAAGGTGCAGGCTGTTTTGGGCGGCCAACTGGCCATATTGGAATCTAAGAAGCAGCAAAAGCAAAACCTGCTGGGCAAGCAACTGGCAGAGAACAAAAACCTGCAGACCATGCGGCGGCAGCAGGACAGCGTGATTACCAAGTTGAGCAGGCAGGAGACAAACCTGCAGCAGGAGGTGGCCGCCCGGCAGGAAGCTGTGAAGAAACTGGATAAGCTGATTGCCGATATTGTGCGGGAGGAAATTGCCCGCGCGGCAAGAGCGGCACGTGCAGCAGGCAAAGCGTCAAGCGGAGGCGCCGGCAAGGTAACCTTAACTCCAGAGCTGGCACTTATTTCCAATTCTTTTGCTGGTAACAAAGGGCGCCTGGCCTGGCCGGTAGAGCGGGGATTTGTTTCCCAGAAGTTCGGCCGGCACAACCACCCGGTACTAAAGGGAGTGGTGGTAGAAAACCACGGAGTAGACATTCAGACGACACAGGGAGCGAACGCACGCGCCATTTTTGAAGGCACCGTACTAACTGTCGCGACGGTACCAGGCATGAACAACATTGTGATGGTGCAGCATGGCGACTATTTTACAGTGTACGCGAAGCTGAAAACTGTAAACGTAAAGCCTGGCCAGACAGTCAAGATAAAAGATGTGATTGGCACCGTCTATACCGATAGCGATGGCACTACAGAGCTTCAGTTCCAGGTATGGAAGAACCAGCAAAACCTGAACCCGGAGAGTTGGATAGCGCACAAGTAGCAAGAGAGCAGCTAGACGCTAGGAATGTATAAAAAGAGGAAGCCACAGTTACAGCTGTGGCTTCCTCTTTTTATTGCGCCTGAAGGCTAACCAGGTTCTCCAAGCATAAGTTTTTAAAAGCAAGAGGAATAAAAATGGGCACAGGTACAAAATAAAAAAACACCCCACAGTGCAGGGTGCCTTTCCAAGCTATGAAAACAAACTTAATATTTATATGAAAGCACGCTTCTGAGAAGCCTGCGTCAAAATCCTGGGTTCAAATCTACAACGAACTGGCCAAAGATGCAACTTTAATGCATTTAAGCTAAGCCAAAGTATCTTATAATTTATTTATACCTATACTTATATTTAATATAAAGGTTATGGAACTTTAGCCCTTTTTCTTAAGAACAAACAGAAACATCCGTAAGTTGCTTGTGGTCAATAAATTTAAAGGAGCTTTACTCTTTACTTTTTTATAGTAACACACCTCAGGATGTACAGTTCAGCATTATTCTGGTCCCGGAGGTGGTCTCTAATCCAAGACGTTGCCTGAACTGTTGGTATATAAGCCAATTATATTTTATCTTAAGCGCATTAACCATTTGCTGTTGTTTATAGCAGTATGGCTATATAAGTCTTCCATTCAGGAGCAACAGCCCCTAAGAGCCAGGAGAGGTGTTTAGAATACATCCCTCTCCTGGAATGGCAGGAACTGGTTTTCTGCCTGCTTTTTCCAAGCTAAGCTCCTGGATAACAGCTGTTATCCATATAAATAGCAACGTTTAGGAGCCCGATTAAACTAATCTAGGCTGTTATGGGTTTAATTAAAATATTAGCTCTAATTTTGTAGCAATCATTTAAACTTTTTAAAAGATGGAAATTACCAACACACTTTTGTTTATTGGAGGTCTCGGAGGCACAGAAATCATCTTAATCCTTTTCGTAATCCTGCTTCTTTTCGGTGCCAAGCGTATTCCTGAACTAGCCAGAGGTATGGGCCGCGGTATCCGCGAGTTCAAAGATGCTACAAAGGAGATCAAGAACGACATTGAGACTTCTGTAAAAGACGACAGCCACTCTACCAAGTAATTGTACGGATAAGCTTGTATTAGCTGTATGTATTTGAGTACTGTATTCCTTTTCCTGGGGGACCTTGGAGGAGGAGAAATGCTTGTTGTAATAACAGCAGTGCTTTTACTGTTTGGCGCAGATAAAATTCCGGGTATAGCACGCTCTGTTGGGCGTGGCATGCGCGAGTTTAAAGACGCAACAAACGAAATCAAAAACGAACTTGAACAATCCATCAAAGACGAACCTAAGTCAAAAATAGATTGAGACAGTATAACTCGCTACGCGACATCCGCACCGATATCGCCAATGGGCAGGCAACGTGCAGGCAACTGGTAGAACACTATCTGCAGAACATCGAAGAGAAGGCTGAACTGAATGCCTTTCTGGAAGTATTCAACGAAGAAGCATTGGCGCAGGCGGATGCCGTAGATCAGAAAGTAGCCAATGGCAACGCCGGCAAACTGGCCGGTATGGTCATAGGCATCAAAGATGTGCTCGCCTACAAGGGCCACAGTCTGCAGGCCTCCAGCAAGATGCTGGATGGCTTTAAGTCGTTATACACCGCTTCGGCTGTAGAACGCCTGCTTCAGGAGGATGCCATTATCATTGGCCGCCAGAACTGCGATGAATTTGCCATGGGAGCCTCTAATGAGTCCTCTGCTTTTGGTAATGTGCTCAACGCTGATGACACCTCCCGTGTACCGGGTGGTTCTTCGGGCGGTTCGGCAGTAGCTGTACAGGCTGACCTTTGTTTGGCTTCTATTGGTTCTGATACCGGTGGCTCCGTGCGCCAGCCCGCCTCTTTTTGCGGAGTTATCGGCTTTAAGCCTACCTATTCCCGTATTTCCCGCTATGGCCTTATCGCTTACGCCTCTTCTTTCGACCAGATTGGTGTGATTACGAAGAGTGTACCAGATGCAGCGCTGCTGCTGGAGGTAATGGCGGGCAAAGACGGCATGGACAGCACTGCCAGCGAACGCGAGGTGCCAGCTTACAGCGAGTTACTTACCACAGACAAGAAATATAAAATCGGCTACATCCGCGACTGCTTCGAGAACGAAGGCCTGGACGCGGAGGTAAAAGAAGCTATACTGGGTGTAAAGGAAATGCTGAAGGACGATGGGCACCAGGTGGAGGCGGTAGAATTCTCTTACCTCGACTACATTGTGCCAACATACTACATCCTGACCACCGCCGAAGCCAGCTCGAACCTGGGCCGCTACGACGGTGTGAAGTATGGCTACCGCTCAAAAAACGTAACAGACCTGACGTCGCTGTATAAGAAAACCAGGGCCGAAGGCTTTGGGCATGAGGTACAGCGCCGCATTATGCTGGGTACTTTTGTACTGAGTGCCGATTATTACGATGCCTACTACACCAAGGCACAAAAAGTGAGACGACTGATTAAAGAGAAGACGGATGAGTTGCTTCAGCAATATGATTTTCTTATCTTGCCTACCGCTCCTACAACTGCGTTTAAAATAGGAGAAAACATAGAAAATCCGTTGGCCATGTATTTGGCCGATATCTTTACAGTGCAGGCCTCACTTGCAGGCGTACCAGCCATTTCTATTCCGGCTGGCCGCGATGCTAACGGCCTGTCCATAGGGTTGCAGTTACTGACCCGCTCATTTGAAGAGCCTGCTTTGCTTGCCTTTTCGAATTATATCATGGACAAGATAACCGTTGAAGCATAAATTAATGCCATGACTCATTCTAAATTCTTTACACTGCTAACGGCTGTGGTCTGTAGCGTATGGGTGAACAATACCCTTGCTCTCGGCCACAGCCGTTTGCATGAAGCACCATTGACAGCGGAAGGCGACACACTGAAGGGAAAGATAACCCCAACCCAGCTTTCCCCTGAAGAGGAAGCCCTGCTGGTGGAGCACATCCCGAATGTACCTAGCGACCTGATCGCTGACAGGCTGAGTTGTATAGAGACGGATATCCCGCTTGAGTTCAACAATTATGTAAGGAATTTTATTGATTACTTCACCATCCGGAACAGGAAGTATTCCCGTACTATGCTTACGCGTGAGAACGTGTACTTCCCGATGTATGATAAGTACCTCAAGAAGCACAACATGCCGATGGAGCTGAAATACCTCTCCATTGTGGAGTCAGGGCTTAACCCAAAGGCCCTGTCGCCAGTGGGAGCAGCCGGCCTTTGGCAGTTCATGAAGCCGACCGCCAGCGACTTTGGCTTAAAGTACAACGAGTATGTGGATGAGCGCCTGGACCCGGAGAAATCTACCGAAGCGGCACTTAAATTCCTGCGCCGCCTGCACAACAAATATGGAGACTGGGAATTGGCCATGGCAGCCTATAACTGTGGCCCCGGTAACGTGAACAAAGCCATCCGCAAAGCCGGAGGCGGCAAAAAGACTTTCTGGGAGATATTCCCATACCTGCCAAAAGAAACCCGCGGCTACATCCCGACCATGACAGCCGTTATTTATACCATGCATCATGCCGGAGACCACAACATCTTCTCCGATTCCATTCTGTATCAGCCGCAGGTAGCCTACCTGGAGGTATCACAGGACCTGGACATAAAGAGACTAGCTGCTGAACTTCATGTCACGCCGGCTGAACTGATGGCCCTGAACCCCGAGATAAAAGGAACCACTATTCCGCAGCACCTACGCAACTACAAGCTTCGGATTCCGGCAGAACGCGCTTCCTTGCTGGCCTCCGCTGAAGACAAAAATTGCATTATGCTGGCCGCTGCCCCGGTTCGGGAGCCAATCAAGCGAAAAGAGGACCCTGCAGAAGCACCCATTCTACTTGCCTCCGCTAAAACTGAAAAGCACGTAGAGAAGCCAGCTGATAAGAAATCTGAAAAAGCAGTAGAGAAAACTGTAGAAAAGGAAGTAGAAACCGCTGTAGCTGTAACTCCTGCTTTTGATAAGGAAACAAGTTACACGGTGCAGCGTGGTGATAACCTAACGCAGATTGCCTTGCGCCACCAGGTGACCGTTGCCCAGTTAAAAGAGTGGAATGACCTGGATGGCAGCAGCATCCGGCCAGAGCAGAAGCTGGTTATTATCCAGCAGGCAACCGAAGAGGCAGAACAGCCTGTGTTGCTTGCATCTACCGAAGAAGCAAAGCCAACTGCCAAAGCAGCTACAAAGCAAGTGAAAGAAAGCGTGCAGATAAAGCAGGTGATACACCATGTGCAGCCAGGCGATACCCTCTGGAACATCTCCCGCCAATACGAGGGCATCAGCATAGAGCAGATCAGGAAGCTGAACAAGCTCAAGTCTGATCACCTGAAGCCAGGCCAGAAGCTTATCCTGAGCTAACACCTTCTCATACCATTAAGAAAAGCACCTTCTGCAGAAGAGGGTGCTTTTTGTTTATCGGCAGGTTAACAAATGCATGAAGTCTGATTAAAATTGAATAATTTCTGCTTTAGTGTCTCCTGCACCTCTTATCTTTGACAGCGGTTTGGATAACCGCCAAATTCTTATAAAATTGGTGTTTAGCTACATATACATAGTAAAAGGTCAATACTGTACTGCCAGCGCAGGGAACAAGTACTACAAACAACAAACGCATTTATGATTAAAGTAAACAGAGAGGACGCACTTAACTACCACATGGACGGCAAGCCCGGGAAGATTGAGGTAATACCCACCAAAATGGTAAGTACCCAACATGACCTGGCACTGGCATACTCCCCTGGCGTTGCGGAACCATGTAAAGAAATTCATGCTGATAAGGAAAATGTATATAAGTATACTGCCAAAGGCAACCTTGTTGGAGTCATCTCTAATGGAACAGCAGTACTAGGACTGGGTAATATCGGCCCTGATGCATCTAAGCCGGTAATGGAAGGTAAAGGCGTACTCTTTAAGAAGTTTGCTGGTATCGATGTGTTCGACATAGAAATAGACAGCACGGATCCAGATGAGTTTATTAAGATAGTAAAGTCGCTGGAGCCAACGTTTGGCGGTATCAACTTGGAAGACATTAAAGCACCTGAGAGCTTCAAGATTGAGGTGGCACTGAAAGAGCAGATGAACATACCGCTGATGCACGACGACCAGCATGGCACGGCCATTATCTCTGCAGCGGCTCTTCTGAACGCCCTCGAACTGACTGGCAAGAAGATAGAGAATATTAAGATGGTGATGAACGGTGCTGGTGCTGCCGCCATTGCCTGCGCTAAGCTGTACGTTGCCCTCGGCTTGAGGATGAACAACATGGTGATGCTGGACAAAGAGGGTGTTGTACACCCTGACAGGGACGACCTAGATATTTACAAGGCACAGTTCGTGACCACGCGCAAAGTAAGAACACTAGCAGAGGCCATGGAAGGCGCTGATGTTTTTGTAGGCCTCTCGGCGGGGAATGTGCTGGCACCGGAACTGGTGAAGACCATGGCAGCAGACCCAATTATTTTTGCCCTGGCAAATCCTGACCCCGAGATACCTTACGCTGTGGCTATGGCCACGCGCGATGACTTGATTATGGCTACAGGTCGCTCAGACCATCCGAACCAGGTAAATAACGTGCTGGGTTTTCCTTACATTTTCAGAGGAGCCCTGGATGTACGCGCTACAGAGATAAACGAGGAAATGAAACTGGCTGCTGTACATGCGCTCGCCAGTTTAGCCAAAGAGCCCGTGCCGGATGTGGTATTGAAGGCATACAGCGATACAACCATCAACTTTGGGCGCTTTTACCTGATACCAAAGCCCCTGGACACCCGCCTCATCACCACCATATCACCGGCAGTGGCGAAAGCAGCCATGGACAGCGGTGTTGCCAAGAACCCTATCACTAATTGGGAGGCGTATGAGCAGGAGTTAAAGGAGCGGATTGGCATTGATCAGAAGTTGATGACCCGCATCATGAATCAGGCGAAGAAGGACCCGAAGACAGTTGTGTTTACAGAGGCCGACAACTACAAGATCCTGAAGGCGGCCCAGATTGTGAAAGAGCAGCGCATTGCAAAGCCTATCCTGCTGGGTAACCGCGAAACCATCGAAGCCATTATAGCCGAACACAAGATGGACCTGCAAGGGGTCACCATTATGGATACGTATCAGGAAGATGCACGGCGGGAGGAGTATGGCCAGTTGCTTTTTGAGAAGCGCCAGCGCAAGGGACTCACCTTGTTCGATGCGAAGCGACTCATGCGCGACCGCAACTACTTTGGCAGTATGATGCTGAACAACGGCGAAGCGGACGCCCTTATCTCCGGCCTTACCCGCGATTACTCCAAAACGATTTTACCGGCACTGCAGGTTGTGGGCGTAGAAGAAGGGGTGAACAAGGTAGCAGGCATGTACATTATCCTAAGCCAGCGGGAGCCGTTCTTCTTCGCTGACACCACTGTAAACCTGAACCCGACTGCTGACGAGTTAGTCGACATTATCGGCTTAACAGCACGCACCGTCAAGTTTTTCGACACAGAGCCACGTGTAGCCATGCTCTCTTATTCTAACTTCGGTTCTGTAAGCGGCGAAGTGCCAAACAAAGCAGCTGAGGCTGTGCGTAAGGCAAAAAAACGCTACCCTGAGCTTTTAATAGATGGTGAAATGCAGGCTAACACAGCCCTGAACCGCAGCCTGCTCCGCGAGCACTATCCGTTCAGCGAACTGGCAGAGCATGGAGCCAATACCCTAGTGTTCCCTGATTTGGCCTCTGGTAACATTGCCTATAAAGTACTGCAGGAGATTGGCGGCGCTGAGGTAATCGGCCCGGTGCTGATGGGCATGCGCAAACCCGTACATATTTTACAGTTAGGCTCTTCTATCCGCGAGATTGTGAACATCGTGTCAATTGCTGTAGTAGATGCCCAGAATTACAATAACCAACACATATAGATGATAGCCTATATTGATGGCAAACTCACGCACAAAGACCCAACTTACGTCATTATCGACATAGGTGGCGTAGGTTACCAGATTAAAGTTTCGCTGAACACATACTCCTCGCTGCCTGGCAGTGAGCGCTGCAAGCTGCATACGTACCTGCATATAAAGGAAGATGCACACACGCTCTACGGTTTTACCACGGCAGCCGAAAAAGACTTGTTTCTGCTTCTGATATCCATTTCGGGCGTGGGCCCCAACACGGGGCTCATGATCCTGTCTTCTTTGTCGGTAGAGGAGGTGCAGCAGGCTATTGTGAGAGAGGATGTGCGCACCATCCAGCACGTGAAAGGGATAGGGGCTAAAACAGCCCAACGCATTATTCTGGAGCTAAAAGATAAAGTCAGGAAAGAGGTCCTTATTTCGGATGCTGCTGTGGCTGGAACAGCACACAATACAAATCGTGCCGAAGCGTTATCAGCATTAGTAACGTTAGGTTTCGCGAAGAACGTGGCCGAGAAAACACTTGACACCATAATCAAACGCGAGGGCGGTAATCTGAGCGTTGAGGAGTTGATTAAGTTTGCGTTGAAGTCTTCATAAGAGAATATATCCCATTTTGAACTGGAAAAGTAAAAAAAGCAGCCTGCTTCTGGCGGTTGCCACTATTTCTATGCTGGGCTGGTGGTCACAGGCGGAAGAGTTACGTTCGACAAAGCGGTTCAAATTAACGATTCTCAACAACCTGCTGCTGCAGGACACAGTCAAAACAGACACATCTAAAGTAGAGCAATACATACCCAGCCGGAGACCCACTTTTGTGCCTTCTGACAGGTATGGGAACCCGTTCGGCGCCCGGTCCAGTTCCTCTCCCCTGCTGCTGGGGCAGCCCAGCAACCTGCAGCTAAATGTAGAACTGGACGATAGCCTGGGACTGTACAATATCACCGAAACGCTGGGTGATGTGAACTACAGACCGCCGTCGTCTATGAGCCTGCGCGAGTACTCGGAGTGGCAGCAGCGCGAGGCTATCCGCAACTACTGGCGCGCCAAGTCTGCTGGCCTGGATGGCGAGAGCGTAGTCAGCAGCAGCCGCCTGATTCCGAAGCTGTACATCAGCCCGGTGTTCGATCGTATTTTCGGCGGCAACTTCGTGGATATTCAGCCAAACGGTAATGTGTCGCTTAAGTTCGGCGCGCGCTTTAACCGCAACCAGAACCCTACCATCCCACTTAGCCAGCAGCGCACCGGCGATTTTGACTTTGAGCAGAACATCTCGCTGAACCTGGTAGGTAAGATCGGGGATAAAATGCGCCTGAACTTTAACTGGGATAACAATGCCAACTTCGACTTCGAGAACAATATGAAGTTGGACTATACGGGCTATGAGGAAGAGATTGTACGGAAGGTAGAGGCCGGTAACGTGAGCCTGCCGCTTAACAACTCCCTTATTATGGGTGCCCAGAACCTGTTTGGCATCAAAACACAGCTGCAGTTCGGCCGCCTGGGTGTTACCACCATTGCCTCCAGTGTGCGGGGCACAAACGATGAGGTGGTTATTCAGAACGGTGCCCAGAACAGGCCTTTCTCTATCCGGGTAGATGAATACGACAATAACCGTCACTTCTTCCTTTCGCAGTTCTTCCGGGGCCGCTATAACCAGGCGCTACGGACCCTGCCGCTGGTTAACTCCGGCATTGTAATCCGCCGCATCGAGCTGTACGTTACCAACAACAACCGCTCTACAGAGGACCTGCGCAACATGGTGGCTTACATGGACCTTGGTGAGGCAGACCCGTTCCGTGACCAGTTTGAGGGCGGAAGACCAGCTACGGCACCTGCCGATAACGCAGCTAACAGCCTTTACGGCCAGATTGCCCGCAACAGCACCGCCCGCAACAACTCGCAGGTAGATACTTACCTGAACAGCCTCGGCCTGCAGAAAGGCATTGACTTTGAGCATGTGCGCGCCCGCAGGCTGGACCCTCGGGAGTATAAATTCAACCCGCAGCTAGGCTACATCTCGCTTAACACCATGCTGCTGCCAGACCAGGTGCTGGGGGTGGCGTTTGAGTATACTTACAATGGTAAAACCTACCAGGTGGGGGAACTGATGGATGACTACCAGAACCTGAATGCCGACCAGGTTATCCACATGAAGTTGCTGCGGGCCACCAACCCATCGCTGGAATACCCTACCTGGGACCTGATGATGAAAAACGTCTACAGCTTGGATGCCACACAGGTAACACGCGAGAACTTCCAGCTGCAGATAGTTTACAAAGACGATGAGACAGGCGTAGACATCACCAGCCTGAAAGAAGCCAGCCCTATCCAGAATATCCCGCTGGTAGAGGTCCTGAACTTGGACAACGTTAACACCAACAACGACAAGCCGAGCGACGGCAACTTCGACTTCCTGCCAGGTATTACCATAGACCCGGAAACCGGGCGTATCTACTTCCCGCAGGTAGAGCCATTTGGGGATTACCTCGCAGAAAAGCTGGAGGGCCGGCCTGAGCTTATTGAGCGGTATGTGTTCCAGGAGCTGTATGACCAGACGCAGACAGATGCGCAGCAGAATAACGTGAAGGCAAAGTTTTACCTGAACGGCCGTTTCCAGGCTTCATCTGCTGACGAAATCATGCTGCCGGGCTTCCGTATTGCAGAGGGCTCTGTAAGAGTGTACTCTGGCGGCACGCTCCTTGTGGAGGGCACCGACTACCAGGTGTTCTATGACATGGGCCGCATTAAGATTCTGAACCCAAGCTACATCAGCTCGGCCAATGACCTGCGCGTAACCTATGAAAAAGCAGAACTCCTGAACATACAGCCCCGCACCATGCTGGGGGCCCGCTTTGATTACCGCCTGAGCGACGACATTAACCTGGGGGCAACGGTTTTAAGTATAAACGAACAGGCTTTCATCAACCGCGTCAGTATTGGCGATGAGCCAACGAACAATACCATCTATGGTTTTGACGTGAACCTGCAGAAAGAGTCGAGGTTCCTGACAAAGCTTACCGACGCTATTCCGCTGATAGAAACCAAAGTACCGTCTCTTATTACGTTCAGCGGTGAGTTTGCACAACTGGTGCCTGCTAAGTCTAAATCTAACGCCAACGAAGACGGTGCCTCCTATATAGATGACTTTGAAGGGGCAGAAACGCCTTATAGCCTGGGCGGCTTCAGTAACAGCAACTGGCGGCTGGCCTCCACGCCTGCTCCGCTTATTCCAGGAGCAGGACTGGCTTATTCCTACAACCGCGCGAAGTTAGCCTGGTATACCATCGACCAGATCTTCTACCGCAACAGGGATAACCTGAAGCCCTCTAATATCACGGACAAGGACCTGCAGAACCACTATATACGTGGCGTACGACGCCAGGAGATATTCCCGGGGCGCGATGCAGAGATTTCCAGTACGTATGAATACACCTTTGACTTGGCCTACTATCCACGTGAGCGGGGCCAGTACAACTATAACCCGAACCTGACGCCTCAGGGCCTCATAGCAGATGACCCGCGTAACAACTGGGGCGGTATCAGCAGGGAAATATCTTTTGACACAGACTTCGACAACGCCAACATAGAGTATGTGGAGTTCTGGCTCATGGACCCGTTCATTACAGGACCAAACGGCCGGAAAGACGCAGAGGGGAACGAGATTACGAGCAACGAAGGCGGTGAGTTGGTGCTGAACCTCGGAAGCATATCAGAAGACATCCTGCGCGACAACCAGTACGCTTTTGAGAATGGCTTGCCTACCTCTCCTACTGACCCGCAGAACCTTCTGGAAACTACCTGGGGCCTTGTGACGCAGCAGCAGTTTCTGACAGATGCCTTTACCGGTATTCCGGGAGGCCGCCAGTTCCAGGACATTGGATTGGACGGACTGAATGATGCAGGCGAGGCGGCTTATTTCCAGAATTCCTTCTTAAACCAGATACCGGGAAGACCGCCGCAGATAGTATTAGACGATCCATCGGCAGACAACTTCCTGCACCACCTCGACGAGCGCTACGACCAGCAGAATGCCGGTATTCTGGCCCGTTATAAAAACTTCAATGGCATGGAGAACAACTCGCCGGAAAACAGCCGTTTCTCTAACTATGCCTTCCCTGATAAAGAAGACCTGAACCGCGACAACGTTATCAACGACCTGGAGCAGTATTATGAGTATAAGATAAACCTGAATCCGGAGCAGCTGGAAGTTGGCCGCAATTATATTGTGGACCGTGTTACAAAAGAGCTCAATGGTGATAACGTAACCTGGTACCAGTTCCGGATTCCGGTGCGCCAGCCAACAAATACAGTGGGCGGTATCAGCGGCTTTAAATCTATCCGGTTTATGCGCATGTACTTGACGCAGTTTGCTGACCCGGTGGTGCTCCGCTTTGCGCAGTTCCAGTTTGTTGCGAACCAGTGGCGTAAGTTTGAGCAGCCGATTACCGATGGCAGCCCTTGCCTTACCTGTACCGATGAGGCCCGTAGCTTCACGGTGTCTACTGTAAACATAGAAGAGAACGGGCAGTTTGTGGAAGGCAGCCAGGACATACCGTACATACTGCCTCCTGGCATTGCCCGCCTCCGCGACTACACCTCCACCAACGACCGCCGCCAGAATGAGCAGTCGCTGCAACTATGTGTGGAGGACCTGAAAGACTCATTCTCCAAAGCTGTATTTAAGAACATCTCGCTGGACATGCTCATCTACAAGCAGCTGAAGATGTTCCTGCACGCAGAATCGGATGACCCTGCTACAAGGGACGGTGATGTGCAGGCTTTTATACGCATTGGTACCGACTTCACGCAAAACTACTATGAGTATGTGGTGCCGCTGAAAATAACGCAGCCAGGCAGCAGAATGGAAAACGACATCTGGCCGGCAGAAAACCAGATTGAGATAGCCCTGCAGGCGTTTGTAGATGCTAAAGTAGAGCGTAACAGAGCCACAGACCATCCGCTATACAAACCATTTGAAGTAGTGCTGGATGGCGGCAAAATTATACGCGTAGTCGGCAACCCTGACTTCAGCGAGGTAGAAGGTATTATGATGGGGATACGTAACCCGCGCCAGGCAAGTGATGACGGGCGACCGCACTCTGTTTGCATCTGGGCTGATGAGTTGCGTGTAACCGACTTCCGCAACCAGTCGGGCTGGGCCGGTAACGCCCGACTGAACACAAAGCTGGCTGACTTTGCCAATATTACAGCCACGGGTGCCTATACTACTGTAGGTTTCGGTGGGCTGCAGCAGAAACTGGCACAGCGTGCCCGTGAGAACACAGCCTTGTTTGATGTAAGCGCCAATGTGGTGATGGACAAGTTCCTGCCGGAGAAGTGGGGAATAAAAATTCCGTTAACTTTACAGTATGGCGTCCTGAGCAGCGAACCACAGTTTGACCCGCTGGACAAGGATGTGCCGCTGGACCAGTCGCTCACAAAGCTGGAAACAGCTGAACAGCGGTCTGCCTACAGAAAAGAAGTAACCACCCGCGAAACCAGGAAGAGCATTAGCTTACTCAACGTACGCAAAGAGCGGATAGACACCGAGGCGAGAGTGCGTCTGTATGATATAGAGAATTTCTCCTTCTCCTACTCTTATGCAGAGCGCATGTTCACCAACATAGAAACCGACCGCGACTACAGCAAAACCTATACAGCTGCAGTTGCTTATGCTTATAACAACACGCCCCGAAGCTATACTCCTTTTGCCGGCGCTGAAAGGCTGAATTCTCCGTACCTGCGTCTGATAAAAGAGTTCAACTTCTCCCTGGTGCCAAGCCGCTTTGCCTTCCGGGCTGATTTGAACCGCTTCTACAACGAAAGATACCTGCAGCGCCCTGACCCGGTAACCCGCTTTGTTACCACACGTGGCATTGCCCCTGTCTTTCAGAAGTACTTTTACTTTAACCGCATCTACGATATGCGTTGGGACCTGACAAAAGGCCTGTCGCTGGATTACACCGCTACAAACCGTGCTGTGGTGGATGAGCCGGATGCCCGTATCAACAACGAGGTAGATTCTTTGCAGTACAAGAACAAGATCATCAGGGATAACCTGCTGCGCGGTGGCCGTAACACCAACTTTAACCAAATGGTAGCGCTGAACTATAAGCTGCCTTTCGACAAGTTCCCGCTTACAGACTGGGTAGATGCGGAAACCCGCTATGCTGCCACCTATATCTGGACGGCTGGCTCTACAGCTCTGAACCAGGCTGCTGACTTTAAGCTGGGCAATACTGTAGAGAACAGTACCGAGATTAGCGTGAACGGCAAAATCGATATGGTGAAGCTATACAACAAGGTGAGGTTCCTGAAAGACATTAACTCACCGACGCCAACAAGACCGGTAGCCGCACCAGTTGCCAACGACACAACTGTACGGAAGCCGCAGGCAGACCTGAAGCTTTTGAAGGGACTGGCTCGGGTGCTGATGATGACACGCTCGTTGAATGTAGCCTACCTCGAAAACCGTGGGTCTATGCTGCCGGGCTACCTGCCTACCACCGCGTTCTTCGGTTTTGATGATGCCTTCGAAGCACCTGGCCTTCCGTTTATACTCGGAAAGCAGTATGACCTCGATGACCTGTACCACAGGGCGTATACCAATGGCTGGTACACCGACAGCAGCCAGTACCTGAATACACCTTTCAGCGCCATCAATACGCAGACACTTACAGCGCGTGCTAACCTGGAGCCGTTCCCTAACTTTAACATTCAGTTGGATGCACGCCGCACCAAGTCAGTGATTGACGAAGTGTTCTATAGAAAGGAGGTAGATGACTTCGGAGATATTGGTGTTATTGACCAGCGTCAGAATCCGTTTACGTCAGGCTCTTTCAGCACCTCTTTCCTGGCACTGGGCACTTTGTTTGAATCAACTAAGGATGGTACCTCAGAAGCTTTCACCAGCTTTGTGCGTAACCGCTACGACGTGCGCGACAGGCTGACAACGGCAAATGCGGAAGCCACTGACTCTTCATATTCCCTCAACTCGCAGGAGGTGCTCATGAAGTCGTTCCTGTACGCCTACCAGGGGCGCGACATTAGCGGATATGAGGCCAAAGCAGAAAACCCGTTAAGCCGCCTGCCGATCCCGAACTGGCGCATCGATTACAATGGTCTGGAGCGTCTGCCTTTCTTCCAGCAGTGGTTCAGCCAGATCAGTATTTCACATGCTTATAACTCCAGCTTCAACATTACGAGCTTTACTACCTCGCTGGCTTACAACCAGGAGCCAAACGGCTTCCCGACGCAGCTGAACGAGTTTGGCAGGATCGAACCGTACTACCTGGTAAGCCAGCTAACAGTTATGGAGCGCCTTGCACCGCTCCTGGGCATTAACTTCCGGACAAAGACAAACCTTACCGGCCGCCTGGAGTATAAAATTGAGCGTAACCTGTCGCTGAACCTGACGAATGCACAGGTAACGGAAACAAACGTGAAGGACTATGTGCTTGGATTTGGCTACAGCACCAGCAACTTCCGTATACCGTTTAAGATTGGCGGACAGCGCAGGGTACTGGAGAACGAGCTGACGATGCGCCTGGATTTATCTGTGCGCGAAAACCAGACGGTGCAGCGGGCTATCACAACCGACAACTTAGGAGTAGAGCGTAGTCAGAACCAGATTACAAACGGGACCCGTCAGTTGCAGCTGCGACCTACTATAGATTATGTGCTGAGCCAGCGCCTTAACCTGCAGTTCTATGTACTGCGCTCTGTTTCAGATCCGAAGATATCAACGTCTTTCCGCAACAGCGTAACCGAGGGTGGCGTGCAGTTACGAGTTAATTTGCAATAAAATTTTAGCATTGCGAAAAAGACCGTAATTTTGAGGAAAATCAAGACTAACAAAACTCATGAACTTACCTGATAACCTAAAGTATACCAAAGACCACGAGTGGATCCGCATTGAAGGCGATGTAGCCGTTGTAGGCATCACTGATTTTGCCCAGAGTGAGTTAGGTGACATCGTATATGTTGACATCGACACAGTAGAGAAGCAGATAAACCAAGAGGATGTGTTTGGTACAGTGGAGGCTGTGAAAACAGTATCTGACCTGTTCAGCCCACTAAGTGGTACTGTGCTTGAGTTTAATGAGAAGTTAGAGAACAGCCCGGAGTTGGTAAACTCTGACCCTTACGGCGATGGCTGGATTATTAAAATGTCTGTGGACGATTCCACTCAGATTGATGGCCTCCTAAGCGCAGAGGCTTACCGCGAAGTTATTGGTCAGTAAGCGCTATTAGCAGCACTTGATACTCCGGTATAACCTTTTTACAATATTATGGGCAGCAGTGATACTGTTAACAACACTGCTGCCCTCTTCTTCCCTACCCTCTGTCTCCGTTTGGTGGGATTTTTTCTCCTTCGACTCCTTTGCCCACGCCTTCTTATTCTGCGTTCTGATATTCCTGATGATTGTAGGGTTCTCAAAGCAGTTTTCACTTCTAAAGCTCAAGCACTACCCTATCCGGTACGCCCTTTTTATCAGTACCCTGTTCGGCATCTTTGTAGAGCTGATGCAGCATTTCCTGATTCCCGGACGCCATGGAGATATCGTGGATGTACTGTGCAACACGCTTGGCTGCGTCATAGGTATTGTGGTTTTTAAGTGGGTGTACGTCTGGTAATCCCAGAGTCAGAATGAAAGTCTTTCTTCTTCCTTTGTCATGTATAAAGGATTTGTATAGCATCTCGCAAAGCATATCTTTGGAGGATGAAGCAACTCTATGCTCTCTTGCTGCTGTTACTGGCAGCAACCGCTGTCTTTGCACAGGACATGCTGCGTGTGCGCCAGACAATTGACACCCTCACCTCCGCCACCATGCATGGCCGAGGCTATATAATGGAAGGAGATGCCAAAGCTGCCAGCTATATACAGGACAAGTTTAAGCAGATGGGGCTACAGCCTTTCGGGAAGTCATACTTCCAGCCTTTCAGCTTTCCGGTAAACACCATAGCAGAAACACCGCGGCTACAGGTTGCGGGGCAGGTTCTGAAGCCTGGCGTAGACTTTGTAGCCAATGCTGCCTCCGCTTCCGGCCAAGGCACAGCCGACATCCTTAAACTGGATAGTACAGTCATTCATGCCGCCGCCGCACAGCAGTTTTTCAGACAGAGTTTTAAAGGCAAGGCCATTGTATTCCGGCAGCAGGACCAACAGCAAATAAACAAACTGCCGCCACCCTACCTGCAGAAGCTGCAACAGGCCAAAGTGCACATCATACTGCAGCCCAGAGCACTGCTAACGTCTGTGGCTCCGCAGCAGGCACCCCTTCCGGTACTGGAGGTGCTGGAAGCATCATGGCCAAAGAATGCCAGCAGCCTTACTTATGATGTGAAAGCGCAGCTAAAGCCACGGCATGAAGCCAATAATGTGATAGCCTATATAAAAGGCAGCACCCAGCCAGATTCCTTCCTCGTTTTCTCCGCGCATTACGACCACCTGGGCGGGCAGGGCAAGGATGTGTACTTCCCGGGGGCAAACGATAATGCCAGTGGCACCGCGATGCTACTGGAACTGGCCGAGTATTACAGCCAGCCACAGAACAGGCCTGCCTACAGCATGGCGTTTATCGCCTTTGCAGCAGAAGAGGCTGGTTTGTTAGGTTCGTTCTACTATACAGAACATCCGCTGTTTCCGCTGCGCCAGATCCGCTTCCTTTTGAACCTTGACTTATTGGGCACTGGCTCTGAAGGAATCATGGTAGTGAACGGAAAGGTACATGAGCAGGAATTCGCCCTTTTGCAGCAACTGAACCAGCACCACCAGTACCTCATACAAATCAGGAGCCGTGGCAAAGCCGCCAACTCCGACCATTATCCTTTTTCAGAAAAAGGTGTACCCGCCTTTTTCTTCTATACCCTGGGAGGCACTGCCGCCTACCACAACACAAACGACTTTGCACAGCAACTGCCGCTCACAGAATTCAGAGATGTGTTTCAGATGATTATAGATTTTGCAAAAGAGCTGCAAAACTGATACTAATGCGTAGTGTATGCAATTGAGAAATTCACTGCGGAATTTCCTGTTCACAGATAAAATAAAAAAGCGCCTGCCACTGTATACCTGGCAGGCGCTTTTTTACTTATGGAGACAAATGAGTCCAGCATCTCATGTCTTGATACTGGTGTCTAATAATCTACAGAATATTGTTAATCTGTTCTTTAATTTTCTCCAGTTCTTCTTTCATCTCCACCACGTGGTGCTGAATGACAGAGTCGTTTGCCTTGGAGCCGATGGTGTTAATTTCGCGGCCAATTTCCTGGGCAATAAAATTAAGTTTCTTGCCTGTTGGCTCCGGCAGGTACACGGTTTCTGTGAAATAGTGCAGGTGATTTACCAGTCGTACTTTTTCCTCGGCAATATCGAGCTTCTCAATGTAATATACCATTTCCTGCTCAAACCGGTTCTGGTCGAAATGCTCTGAAACAGCAAGTTCTGTCATGTGCCCACGGATGCGGTTGCGTATATTCTCCATTCGCACCGGATCGTGCTTATCAATTTCAGCCAGCAGAATCCTAATCCTGTCGATGTAAGACATGATTTCGGCTGTCAGGGCTTTGCCTTCATCACTACGGAAAGAATTGATGTTCTGAAGCGCCTCTTCCAGCAGGGGCTGTACTTTGCCCCAGTCCGCTTCAGATGTCTCCTCATCCTCCTGCTCCTGCTGCAGCACCTCGGGCATGTGCAGCGCCAACCGGAACAAGTCAGTTTTAGAAGCACCCACCGCGTCGGCAGCTTCATTCAGTTCTTTATAGTAAGCCTGTAGTAACTCTTTGTTGATGGTGTTCTTTGCCTTCTGCGCCTTGTTCTTGGAAAGCTCAATGTTCACTCCAACCTTTCCACGCACCAGGGCTTTCTGCACCATGTTCCGGATATCATATTCATGGTCTGATATTACCTTCGGAATCCGCACACTCAAATCCATGCTTTTGGAATTCAGTGATCTGATTTCAACAGAAATAGAATACTGGTCGGCATCAAGGCGTGCGCTACCAAAGCCTGTCATAGAATACAGCATAAGCTAATTGTATTATTTTAAATGCAAATTAGGCAAATTTATCCATTCTTACTTAGCAAGTACCACGAAAGGTAGTCTAATGTGTGTTGCCTATTATAAATTGTTTAACTTTGTACTATGAAATTTGGTGTAGTCGTTTTTCCAGGGTCCAACTGCGACCAAGACCTTGTAGATGCCATCAGCATTGGCATGCAACAAGAAGTTGTAAAACTGTGGCATAAAGAACACGATTTGCAAGGGTGTGACTTTATTCTCCTGCCAGGTGGTTTCTCTTACGGGGATTACCTGCGTTCCGGTGCAATTTCCCGTTTCTCTCCTATTATGCAGGAGGTAGTTCAGCATGCGAACCGCGGGGGTTATGTCATGGGAATCTGCAACGGTTTCCAGATTTTAACAGAGGCGGGCTTGCTTCCGGGCGCTTTGCTGCGAAACGTGAACCAGAAATTCATCTGCGACAACGTGCACATCCGGCCTGTTACCACCAACCTGCTGCCCACGCGCCTGCTGGATGTAAACAAAGCCTACAAAATTCCGGTGGCACATGGCGAAGGCCGCTACTATGCGGATGAGGATACCATTAAGGCAATGCAGGACAATGACCAGATCATGTTTGAGTACTCCAGCAATGTTGCTGATACAAATGAGATCTATAACATCAACGGCAGTCTGCTGAATATTGCCGGTGTAAGTAACGACAAAAAGAATGTGTTCGGTATGATGCCGCACCCGGAACGTGCTGTAGATCCGGAATTGGGTAATACTGATGGCCGCCTTATTTTTGAATCGATATTAGAGGTAGTGAACGTGTAGTGTTTAAGTCAGAGAATTCTACACTCCATGAGCCCCACCTGCATGATGCAGGCGGGGCTCATGCTTTTAAGACTACTGTAGTGGACAAATTTATGCCTAAGTCTTATCCAGTGCCGGCTCAACTAAATATTTATTTTATCTGTTTGTGCTCTCAAGGCCGGGAAGCTTCGTTTTCCCGCATCGCGCTGTGTAGCTGAACCTGCCTAGGGAAGAGGCTCTCTATTTGCTCTGCTCATTCTGCTTCACTGCGTTCGTCACCGGAACATCTACATGGCGCTCTTTATCGAGGGCCCTTCCACCACGGAAAAACTGGAAACACCTTCACTTCGTGCTGGCAAATGTCAGTGATCTATAAGGGAGAAGCTTACCGGGATGGGATGAATGTTTACTGTTTAAACTTTTTGATAAGAAATTTTGACAGACAAGGCTGGCTGAGTGTTCGGCTAGTGGTAAATGGTTCTTCAGTGGCTAGACGAGCTTCCAGGGGAACAGAGGTATAAATGCTTAAGCCTGGGTTGAGCGGAGCATCTTGTTAACGGCATCAATTATGGTTCTCAGGTCGGCGGGATGGTTATCCACTACTTCGCCACGCTCTTTCCCCAGGCGCACGACAACAAGGTCTTCTTCCGGTATCACGATAATGTACTGCCCTAGTATGCCTCGTGCATAGAAAACGTCCTGCCCCTTATAGCCAAGCAACAGCCACCATTGGTAGCCGTAGAAGTCTACTTTCTTGCCATCTGCTCTTTTAGGCAGGCCATTGGGCGTTAGGGAGGCTTGTACATAGGAAGGGGGCACTATCGTATCGCCGTTCCAACTGCCGTTGTGCAGGTACAGTTTGCCGAGGCGGGCAAAATCACGGGCGTTTGAGAAGAAGCAGCAATATGCTTTCTCTATACCCTCAGGCTTATCCACGCTCCACTCCGCATCCTGTACGGCACCTATTGGCTTCCATAGTTTCTCTGAGGCCAGTTCGCTCAGGCTCTTGCCCGTAGCCGCCTGTAGCACAAAGGCCAGCACCTGCGTATCACCGCTTTTGTAGATAAACTGCCGCCCTGGCTCCTCTACTGCCTCCAGCCTGTCTATCACCTTCTTCAGGTTACTTCCGTAGTAGCTTTCGGTGGTCATGGAAAAGGGGTTAATGTATGACTCATCCCAGTTGAGGCCGGAGCTCATCCAGAGCAGGTGCTTTATCTTTATTTTTCCTTTGTCGCCTTCTCTGAACTCTGGAAGGAAATCTCCCACCGGCTGCTCTACGCTCTTTATCTTTCCCTCTTTGATAGCTATGCCAACCAGCATGCTCACGATGCTTTTAGCCATAGAAAAAGAATTGCTCAACGACTCATCTGAATAGCCATCCCAGTACTGCTCGTAAAGTATAGAGTCATTTTTTACTATCAGGAAGGCCACAGAACTCAGATCCTCGTGCAGACGCTCCAGTTCTTTCGGGGAAGTAAGCTTATTGTAAGCTGCCGCGATTGGCCACGGCTGCGCTATTTGCGGCGCCTCAACCTGCCGCTGCTCAAAGATGATATTGTCGTCTATATCTGCCAGGTTATAGTAGATGGCCCTGTACACGTAGTTTTTATCAGCCACGTAAATCCAGGTGGCAAACAGCCCCAGCAACAGCAATGCACCTACTCCATAGTATCTGCCTTTCCGGCTCATAGGAAATAACTTAGAAGTCGTAGCCCAGGGTGATGTAGAACTTAGGACCAGTGCGGCGATCTTCCGCCTCTCCCCATGCTACATCCAACTTGCCATAAACTCCTAATACTGTGGTGCGTGCGCCCACTCCATATCCTACCAGGAACGGGTTACGGTAGTTGATAACAGAAATTTCAAAATTATCGCGCTGTGTCGGGCTGATTACTCCGCCGATCACGCGGGTGTTGATAGAGTTGTTGCCGGAGAAAGGGTTTGCGCCATTGTAGGCTGAACCGGCATCAGCAAAGCCTACAAGCTGTAGGTTACGGAAGAAACCTGAAGCAACTGGGCCATTGTACAGATACTGTACAATCGGAATCCGCAACTCGGCGTTCGCGAGCAAATGGCGGCTACCACTGCGCACATTAAAGTTGAAGCCACGCAGCGGCGTTACGTACTCCAGGTAAAACAGGTCTGCAGGCGACGTGATCTCTACATCGTTCAGTTCTGCGCTTTCATCTTCATCTGCCAGTAACCAGTTGTCCATGCCTCCAATCAGGAACTGCTTTGTTGAGTTACCGAAGAAGGCACCGTAGCTGATGCGTGTAGCCAGAACTATCTGCCGGTGGATTTTCAGGTAGTTTCTGAAATCAACATATACTTTACTAAAGTCGCCCACTGATCCTTCCAGGCCTTTCAGCGATAAAAGCCCCACTTTTACACGTGTGCCTTCCAGCATGTTGATACCCGTTCTGACGCTGTTGTCATAAACAAACTCCAGGTTACCGCCCCACAGGTTCTCCAAGGTATCGGGCACAAAGAAATCAGTTAAGTAAGTAAAGCGGGTGCTTACCAACTTTGGCATCACACGCAAACTGGTGCTATGGCTGAGCGGGTATTCTATAACCGGGCTCAACTCATTCTTGGCAAAGCGAACTTCTGAGCCAGGTGCGTTTAAAAGTCCTCCAACTAAGGTTTTACGCTCAAACTGCACGCCTACATCCACACGGTTCTTCAGGTTCATATACTCTGCCCAGAAGTTACTCGTCTCTAGATCGGTGCGCAGGAAGGCTGTACCCCGAATGTGGTGGTTCTCGAAGAGGTCGCTCATGTTTACGCCAGCCACAAAACCAAACCCCAGCAGCGGGTCTGCGTGTACTGACGTCACGATTTCCTGCACACTGAAGCGCAGGTCATAGTCCAGCGGCCCTACTATCTGGAAAGGCCTTGCGGCTGTTGCCCTGCGAACAGGAGCCTGTTTTTTCACCTCCGGCTCTGCCTCCTCAGCGGCTTCGTTATCAAACTCGTAGTTGTCGATGTTTACTTCACCTGACTTGCGTTTCGGACTACTTCTCCTTGTAACGGTGTTGGTATCTTCCTCTACCAGTTTACGCAAATTAGAGGCAGCACCCTGCGTAGTGCGGGCACGGGTCTCCAGAATTATCTGGCGTGATGTTTTAGGTAACTCAGCCAGCGTGGTAGGTGTAAAGCTTGGCAGCAGGTATACAAAGTTACGCCCTTCATCTCTGGCAACCAGTGCGAGCACATTTGCTGATGGCACATAATCGTACTCCTCTATGCCCTGTACAAAGCTTGTAACCGGGGTGCTGGTACCTGTGCCTAGGTCGTAGCGGTAAATGCTGCGGATGCCGCTTTGCTCACTCAGGTATACAAAATTGCCATCCTGAATCGCTTTAGGCTTTAGTTCACTGGCAATAGAACTTGTCAGTTGCCTTATGTTGGAGTTGGGTCCTTCCTGCTGCAGCAGGAAAATATCATAGTTGTTAACCACACTACCGAAAGTGGCTGTTGCCACATTGCCTGTGCTGTCAACCCACCGGTTAGAGGAAAAGGCAATGCCGCCGTTGTTTCTAAGGTAAGCAGGCTCGAGGTCATCGAAGACATCGTTTGTGAGCTGTTGCTGCAGGCGGCCATTGGCTCTCAGCAGGAAAAGGTCTGTTTGTCCGTTGCGCACGGCACTTACCACGAGGTTCTGTCCATCTTCAGAGTAACTCATGCTGCGCACCTGCGAAAACTGCTCCAGCACACTAGCCTGCGTTGTCAGGTTTTCAACGAAAGGCACAAACAGGAAGCGATCACGGGCATCTACCTGGCGCAGCATCATCTTACCGCGCCGCGCCTCAACAAAACCGAGTATGGTGTTAGAGCGCCAGGCCAGCACGGGTGTTTTGTAATCCACCTTCTGATCTACGCTCTTATAACCGGCGCGCCACACAACACGGTCCTTCCCAGTGCGTACGTCCTGCACAAATATTTTAAAAATGCCGTTGTCATTTTTCACATAGGCCAGCAGCGTCCCGTTTGGGTTCAGCACCGGCTCACCGTAAAAGTGGCCTTCTTTGTTTTTCTTAAACACCTTGTTGTCGTCCTGCAACGAAACCAACTGGCTGTCGGCACCTGTGTTTATCTGCTTGTAGTAATTGTACCAGTCCTGCAGGAAGCGGTTGTAAGGAATGTTCAGGCTGCTGGTTATGCCTATCTCCACGTCGCGGGTAATACGGGTCAGGTTAAGGATGTTCTGGATAGCTGTATAGCCGTAGCGCTCGGCAATGTAGTTCCAGACAGACTGCCCGGTAAGCTCCGGGTTGATGGCAAAAAGCTTTTCAGGACGCACCCTGCCTTGCTGCTGTTGCTTCTGCAGCATGTTGCGCATATAGTTGTCCATCTCAATGCTCCATCCCTCCGCCGTATAGGCAGCCACCCCGCTTATGAACCACTCCGGCAGGCGCAGCAGGTAACTGCTTTGCAAGGCTTCTTTCAGACTGCCGCCATACATCATGTCGTTCATCAGCAACTCTGTCAGCTCATAGCTCAGGTCGGTTTTGAACTCGGTTTGGCTTCCTTCGTAGGCCAACTCAATTTTGCTCTTCATGAAAAGCGTCTCGCCACCTGTCTGGTACTGGTCGCTGTTCAGGCCAATATTGCTCTGGAGCAGGTCTGTGGGGGAGTTGTAGAGAATCAGCGTGATTTTGGAATAAGGGTAGTACCCGATGAGGCTGGTTACCCGCCTCAACTCTTTTTCGGCATACTCTGCAGCATTTTTAGCAGCCTCCTGGCCTCCCTGGTAGAAGTAGACGTTAAAGTTCTGGGTGCTGTAGAGCTTCCAGTCGAAGTTTTTGTACTGGATACGGCTTTTACCGAAGGTATCGCGGTTTGGCTGCGCCTGAAGGGCAGTACCCATCAATGTGCAGAACAGGAACAGCAACAAAAGCCTTATAGAAAAACGCATGCGCTTAAGGTTGATAGTTTTGGTGTTTTATATAGTCGTAATATAACGATAAATAACGCGATATTCGTATGTCTGGCATCACATCGCCCTCTCCGGCCAGCGCTGCGGCAAACTGCTGCGCAAGGTGTGGCGCCATTTGCACCCCTTTTGAGCCCATGCCGTTAAAAACACTTAGCTGCGGATACTGCGGATGCCTGCCTGCCAGCGGCTTACGGTCACGTACGGCAGGCCGAATGCCCGCCTGGTGGTTTATCATGCTAAAATGCTGCGAGGTAATCTGGCTAAAGCGCTCTGAGAGCTCCTGCTGCCCTTCCGGGCTCGGCTGCTCGTCTGGCTGCCGCCAGTTGTAGGTGGCGCCAATCTTGAAACGGCCTCCCCCTACCGGAACAACGTAAACAGCTTTGTTATAGATGCATTCCGGGTTAAAATTCTCTGCCTGCACTTCCAGCACCTCCCCTTTGGTAGGCTGTATAGGTAACCATTTAAAGTAAGGGTTGTTCACAACCTGAAATCCCTCACAAAACACGAGGTGCCCGGCTTCCACTTCTTTGTAGCGCACGCCATTCGTGGTGAGCTCCAGCTTATTCATCTCAAAGCGCTCGGGTAGCAGCAGTTCCCTGGCCAGCAGTTCTTCTGTGAGCAGGTCCAGCATGTCCTCTACCAGCAGGTTGCCGCCACGGCCAATCATCACGCCACCGTAAGGGTCTTGTATGGAGGGATTGCTGATACTCTTGGTATGGGTGGCCAGGATGAAATCGTTCCAGCCCTCGCTGGCGCTTTTGGCCATCCAGTTGTTCTGCTCCTCTATAGTAGAGAATATCTTGTAGATAGGCTTGTGTATGAAAAGCTCCCGCCCGAAATGCACCTCCAGTTCATCGTAGAAAGCATCAGCGGCAGGTATAAAGTCATCCGCCAGCCACGATTTAGCGAAGCGCTTACCGGCAATGGGATTCAGCAAACCGGCTGCTACCCGAGAGGCGCCGCTGGCTCTCGGCTCATCAATCACCAACACCCGGTGGCCCCGCTTGCGTAAGGTATAGCTAAGTATGGCACCGGCCAAACCATGCCCTACCACTATAAAATCGTATTTCATCAGGGCAAGTTACGAGATGTACAGGTGAAATTTGTAACTTAGAAGCCGATTTTGCACTTGCACCTTAACCTGTAAACTATGAAGGTTACCTGCCTTACTTTTAATCCATTCCAGGAAAATACCTACGTCCTGCACGACGACACAAAAGAATGCGTGGTCATAGATCCGGGCTGCTACGAGAAGCAGGAGCGCGAGGAGTTAAAAAATTACATAGAAGAAAACGGTCTGAAAGTGGTGCGCCTTTTAAACACCCACTGCCACATAGACCATATATTGGGCAATAAGTTTGTAGCCGACACCTATAAGGTTGGTCTGGAGATTCACCGCGAGGATGAGCAGACCCTGCGTGCTGTTCCGACCTATGCACCGTCCTATGGTTTCCAGATGTACGAGGAGGTGCTGCCAAGTGCTTACCTGAAGGAGGGGGATGTGGTGACGTTTGGCAACACAGAACTGCAGGTGCTGTTTACGCCCGGCCACGCGCCGGGCCACGTGGTGTTTTACAACGGTCCGGAGAAAATCTGCATTGGGGGCGATGTGCTGTTTCAGAACAGCATTGGCCGCACTGATTTGCCGGGCGGTAACTTCGACATACTCATAACCAGTATAAAATCGAAGCTGTTTGCAATGCCTGATGATGTTACTGTTTACCCTGGCCACGGACCTGAAACCACCATCGGGCACGAAAGAAACAAAAATCCATTTCTGCGGTAGCCCCGGAGGCTTTTAGCACCCCCATATGAAGAAACACATCCCTAATGCCATCACCTGCCTGAACCTGTTCTCAGGCTGCCTGGCGCTTTATTTTGCTTTCCGGGGCGAGTTGGTTATCACTGCCTACCTGGTGGGCATCGCCGCCGTATTCGATTTCCTGGATGGCATGGTGGCACGCGTGATGAAGGCTTATTCAGAGATAGGCAAACAACTGGACTCGTTGGCAGATATGGTGTCCTTTGGGGTCGTGCCCGGCACCATCATGTTTGTGCTGCTACAAAGAGCCGACGCCGCTGTGCTGGGAGTATCTGCGGATGTAGTGGCTTTCTTTGGATTTCTCATCACCATTTTCTCAGCGCTGCGCCTGGCCAAGTTCAACATCGATATCCGCCAGACCACCTCTTTTATTGGCTTACCCACACCAGCCTGCACTCTGTTTGTAGCTTCGCTGCCGCTCATTCTGGAGTACGGGGATCTGATACATTATGAAATCATCCTGAACCCCTGGGTGCTGCTGGTGCTTACCGTGCTGCTCTCGTTCCTGCTGGTGGCCGAGCTGCCCCTGTTTGCCCTTAAGTTTAACAATTTGAGCTGGCAGGACAACTCCATGCGGTTTATTTTCCTGGGTTTGTCGGTTATCTTACTGGCTCTTCTTAAATTCGCAGCCATACCACTTATAATAGTGCTGTATGTACTTTTGTCTTTTATCAAAAAAACCCCACACTCATCATGAAATTTGTTGCTGAAATAGATATAATGCCTCGTCCGGAACTGTTAGACCCACAAGGCAAAGCTGTGTTACTGGGCCTGGAGCATTTAGGGTTAGACCAGGTGGACGATGTGCGCATTGGCAAGCACATTAAGCTGCAGCTGGAAGCAGAAACAGAAGAGATAGCCCGTGAAAAAGTGGAGAAGGCATGCAATAAGCTGTTGGCAAACCTGATCATGGAGTCCTTCACGTATGAGCTGAACCGGGCGTAGCACGTTACTGAAATACAATAAATTAGCCGTATATTTGTTGATTACATAAACCATACAGCCGCACTTTTTGTATGGCTGTATGGTTTACAGCAAAGTATACTGCAGATTGTCATGTGCCCTTCCCGACTGGTTTATGTATGCACGCTTTTACTGCTGAGCCTACTGACAACAGCGGCACATGCCCAAACACCAGTTCCTACCCTTTCCCTGCAGTGGCAGGGGCAGGCAACTATACTTCCTACTCACAGCGCATCTGGTAAAATACCCACTTTTACAGGCGCCTCTCTCGACCCCGTGGAGGGCCTTCCGTATTACCGCCTGCACCTGACGGGCGGGCATGCCCGCAACTTCACATTAACAGAAACAGCATACCAGCCTTTCTCACCGGAGGAGCAAAAGCTCTTTGGCAACTATGATTTTGCTGCTGAGCCGCTGGTAACTATAAACCAGGCTACGCAGAATAAACTGCCGGTCAGTTTGGTTTCCGTACTTCCAATCCGCCGCAACTCCGGCAGTGGCCAACTGGAGAAACTGGTAAGCTTTTCCTATACCTACTCCTCAGAAAACACCAACACTACCTTTGCCCGCAAGGCAGGCAACTCTGGTGCCAGCAGCTTTGCCCCCAGTTCAGTCCTTAGCTCCGGCGACTGGTATAAAATGGCTGTAACGGCATCTGGTATCTATAAAATTGATAAAAGTATACTGCAGGCGCTGGGCATCAGCACACAAAGTATAGACCCTATAAAAATTCAGGTGTATGGCAATGGCGGCGGTATGTTGCCACAAGCCAACAGCGCTGCACGCCCCAACGACCTGCAGGAGAATTCGATTGTAGTGGCGGGTGAAGCGGATGGCAAATTTGATGACAGCGATTATGTACTTTTCTACGCCCAAGGCCCACATGCCTGGAATTACGATCCTACAGAAGCACAGTTCAAGCACACTTTCAACGTCTACTCCGATACTGCTTTTTACTTTCTGCGGGTAAATCATACCGCTGGGGCACGCATTGCCTCCCGCGGGCAGACAGCCGGGGCTACTCAGGTTATCAGCAGCTACAATGAGCGCCAGTTTTATGAGAAAGACCTGAAGAACATGGTGTACTCGGGCCGGGAATGGTATGGCGAAGAGTTCAGCAGCTTTAACGCCTCCCGTGACATCAGCTTTCCTGCTTCTGATGTAGTGCCGAATTCTACTGTAAAGCTGACAGCTTTCCTGATGGCCAACTCCCCCGCCAACAGTTCCTTTACTTTACAGCTAAACGGCCAGAGCCTCGGCACCCAGTCCATCTCCAGCCGGGGCACCTATAACTATCATCCCGAAGGCACCAACAGCATCAGAACCTATAGCATCAATCAGGCGGCTTTAGGCAATGCAGCTAATTATAAGGTAAACCTGAATTATAGTACTGGCGGCAGTTCTACTTCCCTGGGCTATCTTAATTACCTGGAGCTGAATTATGAGCGGCAGCTAAAACTATACGGCACACAAACAAGTTTTCGGTCTGTGGCAAGCATGTCGGCACCTGTCAGTACCTTCCGGTTTGTCGAAGAACCTGCCGGAGCCACTGTCTGGGATGTTACCAATCCGCTGCAACCCGTGGTGCAGGAGATGAGCGACGTCAGTTTCAGCGCCCCTACAGACGTGCTGCGAGAGTTTGTGGTGTTTCAGGGGAACAGCATCAGCTTAAAGCCTGCAGCAGCGGGCAGGGTGGCAAACCAGAACCTGCACAGTGTAAATGCAGATGGAACGCTTGATTTCGTGATTGTGGCACACCCGGCTTTTCTGCAGGAGGCAAACAGGCTGGCAGCTCACCGCGCCCGGTACAGCAACATGCAGGTGCAGGTATTTACGCCAGCCCAGATATACAACGAGTATTCTTCCGGGGCACAGGACGTAACCGCCATCCGCGACTTTATGCGCATGGTGTACAGCCGCAGCAGCAAAAGCGGCAACGATGTTCTTTACCTCCTGCTCTTTGGCGACGCCTCCTACGACTATAAAAACCGGATACGCAATAACACTAACTTTGTACCGGTGTATGAGTCGCGGGAGTCGCTGCACCCTATCTCCAGCTACTCCTCTGAAGATTACTATGGCTTTTTGGATGAGGAGGAAGGCGAGTGGGCCGAAAACACATCAGGCGACCACCTGTTGGACATTGGCATTGGGCGATTGCCGGTGAAGTCAGCTGCTGAGGCCGCCACAGTGGTAAACAAAATAATAGCCTACGACAGCCCCGACCATTTTGGCAAGTGGCGCAGCAGGGTAACGTTTGTATCGGATGACGCGGACTTTAATGAGCACCAGAACGATGCTGAGTTTCTGGCTAACTATGTGGAGAATACCTTCCCTGTTTATCAGCCCAACAAAGTATACCTTGACCTCTACCAGCAAGAGGCGGTTTCCAACGGACAGCGCGCACCGGAGGCCTCCAGTGCTATAGACAAAGCCGTAGAGCAGGGTTCGCTCATCATCAACTATACTGGCCACGGGAACGAGGTAAGCTGGACTGCAGAGCAAATCCTGACCCTGCAGCAGATAAGCAGCTGGAAAAACAAAGACAAGCTCACGTTTTTCCTGACAGCTACCTGTGAATTTGGCCGCTACGACGACCCTAGCAGAGCATCCGGAGCAGAAGTGGCCCTGTTGCTTGAGGAGGGTGGTGCTATCGGGCTGGTTACAACCACCCGCCCTGTATACTCAAACGGAAACCGGGTGCTGAACCGAAACTTCTACAAGAACGCTTTTACGCCACTCGAAAACCGCATGCCCCGCCTCGGCGACCTCGTGCTTCAGACCAAAAACAACAGCATCACCGATACCATCAGCGGTTCCACAGGAGTGAACAACCGTAACTTCACGCTTCTCAGCGACCCTTCGCTGCAGTTGGCATACCCAAAGCTTCAGGCTCAGATCACCAGTATAAATGGCAGAGAGGCCGCTACAGATACGCTTAAGGCACTAAGTAAAACAACTCTAAAAGGACAAATTACCACGGGAGCTGGCACCCTGGCATCAAACTTTAACGGCGACCTGCGGTTAACGGTGTATGAGAAACCTATTACCCGCTATACTTTAGGCGATGAGCGTTCGCAGAAAGTGCCGGTACAGGTGCGGGAGAATATTATTTATGACGGGAAAGTGAGCGTGCAGCAGGGAATATTTGAGACAGCCTTTGTCGTGCCCAAAGACATTAGTTACAACTACGGCACCGGCAAGATTATGCTGTACGCCAGCAACAGTTCTGATGATGCCATGGGCGTTAACCAGTCTATTGTTATAGGCGGCACGGCAACGGATGTTCCTGCTGACAATGTTCCGCCCACTGTAAAGCTTTTTATGGATGATGAGTCGTTTGTTTACGGTGGCTCTACCGGAAAAACCACGACTCTGCTGGCAGACCTGTTTGACGACAACGGCATCAATACAGCCGGTATAGGCATTGGCCATGAGATAACCGCTGTGCTGGATGAGAACCAGAATAACACCATTGTGCTGAACGACTATTACACAGCTGAGCAGAACAGCTTCCAGAAAGGAAAAGTAAAGTATACCCTAAAGGACTTAGAAGCTGGTCCTCATTCACTTCGCGTTAAGGCTTGGGACACACATAACAATTCTACAGAAGAATATATAGAGTTTATTGTATCTAATGATGCCAGTGTTGCGTTAGAGCATGTGTTAAATTACCCAAATCCGTTTTCCACGAACACTACCTTTCATTTTGACCACAACAGAGCCGGTGAAAACCTTGACATTCAGGTAGATATTTACACCATCTCTGGCAAACTAGTGAAGACATTGCAAACCGTTACCTATGCCAGCAAAGCACATGTGTCAGATATATCGTGGAATGGCAGAGACGAATACAATGATAAGCTGGCACGTGGCGTTTATGTTTATAGGATAAATGTCCGATCGCAGCAGGATGGCTCCAAAGCCTCAAAATTTGAGAAACTTGTAATTTTAAACTAATATAGTAACCTATAATATCTATATTTGACATAGCTATTAACCTACATATGTATAACAAAAGTCAGATTTTGAAGGCTACAGCATTTGCGTTTGCCTTGTTTGCAGCTCCTGCTGCTTTTGCGCAGGTTACTACCGGAGGAAGCGTAAGTGCAGTAACCACTGCTGTGCCTATTCTTACTGTGGGTCCTGATTCCAGATCTGCCGCTTTAGGAGATGCTGGTGTAGCTTTGTCGCCAGACGCAAACGCTTCTTACTGGAACCCTGCCAAACTTGGATTTGTAAAGAACGACCTGAGTGTTGCGTTCTCTTACTCGCCCTGGCTGCGCGAAATTGTGGACGATATGTCGCTGAACTACTTATCTGGCTACAAAAGATTAAATGAGACATCTGCACTGTCAGTGTCCCTGATGTACTTCGACTTAGGTGAGATACAGTTTATAGATGCTAACCAGAACCCGCTGCAGAATTATAACCCCAAAGAATATGCCGTGGGAATCAGCTATGGTCAGGCTTTAAGTGAATACTTCAGCGTTGGTGTAACCGGTCGCTTTATTCACTCGAACCTTGCCGGTGATGTGAATGTGAGCGGAAACAATACAGAGTCTCAACCTGGGAATACCGCTGCCGTAGACGTAGGGGTATACTATAACAGAGACCTGAACCAGAATCTGAACCTCGGTCTGGCAGCCAATATTGCGAACATAGGCGGTAAAATAGCATATTCTGAAAACGAAGACAAAAGCTTTTTGCCAACCAATCTGAAAGTAGGTACAGCCTTAACGTATAACCTGGATGCCTATAACACGCTAACACTGGCTATTGATGCCAGCAAGCTGTTGGTTCCTTCACCGGGGGCTGATACAGACCAGAGCGTCGTAAGCGGCATCTTCACTTCCTTTGCCGATGCAGAGGGAGGCGCGAGCGAAGAGCTGAAGGAAGTAAACATTTCGACGGGTGTGGAGTACTGGTATAACCAGTTATTTGCTGCACGCGCGGGCTATTTCTATGAGCATCCTGAAAAGGGCGGAAGACAGTACTTTTCTGCCGGTATCGGAATCCGTTACCAGAAGTTTGGTTTAGATGGCGCATACCTTATCCCGAGCGACGAGAATAACCCACTGGCAGATACCTGGCGGTTCACGCTGGTCCTTAACCTTGAATAAAAAATAAACAGTAAAGAATGCTTGATAGAACAAAAGCACCAGAAACATATGAAATAGATGCCATCACGCTTCAGGTAGCAGAGGTTAACCACTTACGTAATGGAGCGCGTATGCATATGATAAAAAGCGAAACCCAGCCTGTTATCAGGCTGGATTTTGTTTTTAAAGCCGGTAAGTGGTTCGAAAGCAAAACAGGCGCATCTGACCTGGCGGCTAAAATGCTGCTGGAGGGCTCCCTGAACCATACGGCAAAACAGATTGCAGATAAGGTAGCCTTTTACGGTGCGTCTTTTGAGAATAACCACGGCTACGACCGCACAGAATTTACGCTCTACTGCCTCTCAAAGTATGTAGAGGAGCTACTGCCCCTTGTGCTGGATGTGCTACAGAATCCTGTGTTCCCGGAGGAGGAGTATAACCTGCTAAAGAAACGCACCATCCAGAACATAAAGGTGCAGCGGCAGAAGAACAGTTACCTCGCCACCCATAGCTTCACAAAGCAATTGTTCGGCGAGCAGCATCCGTATGTGTTCGGTTTTGATGAGGGAGACCTGGAAAGCCTGACGAAGGAAGACCTGCAGCAATTTTACAGGAGCCGGTTTATAACGCAGGAATTGGAAGTATTTGCCTGCGGTGCTATTGACGATTACATGCAACGGTACCTGGAGCGTGAAATTCAGCAACTGAATATACAGCCTTCCAAGGCTTCCCATACCTTCCCTCAAAAAGAAGAAACAGCCAGAGCCGCAGAGAAGACGAACCTGGTACTCGTGGAAGACAGCTTGCAATCGTCCATCCGTATGGGTAGAATTTTTCCACACATCAGCGACCAGGATTACCTACAGCTGCTCGTGCTGAATGAGGTGTTTGGCGGCTATTTTGGCTCCAGGCTGATGCGTAACATCCGGGAAGATAAAGGCTATACCTATGGTATCTACTCTGTGATATCACCTAAAGAAGAAACCAGCCTTTTCTATATTGGAACTGATGTGGGCTATACTTTTACTGATAAGACCATAGCTGAAATAGTGAAAGAGATTAAAACCCTGCAGCAGGAAGAAATACCGGAAGAGGAACTAAGTACGGTAAAAAACTACATGCTGGGAAAATTCCTGAACGACATCAACACGATATTTGATCAGTGTGACCGATACAAGCGCATCGTGCTGTATGGCCTGTCACACAACCATTACAACGACTTCGTAACCACCATCAGAACGACAACCTCCGCAGAACTTCTAAATCTGGCGAACCAATACCTGCAGGAAGAGGATTTATACACTGCCATTGCTGGTAGAAAAGAGTAGAAAAGAACATTAACAGCCTTGTAACAAGCATCCCCGGTCGCACAGCCGGGGATGCTTGTTACAAGGCTGTCTTTATTATAGGCTTAAAGCTGTGACTCCCCTTCACAACCAACTTCACCAATTTGATTTTTGAATAAAGAAATCGCTGGTAAATAACTGCTTAGGGCAGTGCGTATAGAAAGAGAAGTAGTGCCTTCCCCTGCTGTCCGTCAGGCTTATCCTGTTCATCTATGAATCTTGCCAATCTGCTTCAGACAATTTTTCTGGTGATGCCTTGAACGAGCTTGTCTTTCCATGGCAGGACTTGCCACCCCTCCTTAGGGAATGACAGGGTGGGCAGTTGTTTCATTTTTGCCAAGCCTCCCGCCGCAGGGCAAACGGCAGCGCCCAGGAGAAAGCTGATTTTCAGAGGCCGCATCGGCGGGTGCGTCATGGGCGGCAGGCCTGCTGGTGTAGCCCTTACTGCTGGTTAGGCTTTCCCACCCACCGCTTTCGATGCTGAGGCAGGCACTCTTTTACTGCCGCTGCTCCACATTGCGTAGGTCCTTAAAGCAAGAGCGCCCCCTGCCGTTTGGGACAGGGGGCGCCTTGTTGTTGGGGTTGGCGGCCACCTACTCTCCCGG
>NZ_JBHUOX010000029.1:0-58532 GCF_042686245.1 Pontibacter toksunensis
CACCCGAAGACGAAGGGGTGGTGCAGAAAAAAAATGAGCCCAACGGCATGGGCTCATGGAACACTACTTTAGGGCAGATGCCTGTCAGATAACCCTCAACTGTCAGAGCATATCTTGACTATTACAATTAATGTAAAACGAATCAAAAAAATGGCTAAACTGCCAGGTATGATATACCAGCAGTTTAGCCATTTGACATTTTTTGCAACAGAGAACCTTACTTCAGGTTCAGGTCCTTCAGCGTCTGCTCTATTTTCTGATTCAGCTGTTGGGCCGTCTCATCAAACGCCTCTTTAGAAGGCAATGGCTCATTCACGCTGACATAGAATTTAATCTTGGGTTCTGTGCCGGATGGGCGGGCCGATATCTTGCTGCCGTCTTCGGTCATGTACTGCAACACGTTTGAGCTTTCCATGTCAAGCTTACTTTCCTCTCCTGTGCGCATATTTTTGCGCGTCCCGAATTTGTAATCACTTATCTCCACTACTTTGGAACCGGCAATTGTTTGAGGCGGATTGCTGCGCATGTCGGCCATCATCTGCTGAATCTCCTCTGCACCACGCATGCCCTTTTTAGTGATGGATACAAGGTCTTCTTTATAGAAGCCGTATCTGGTGTACATCTCCACCATCATCTCAAAAAGACTTTGGCCATTGTCTTTAGCCACTGCTGCCATTTCAGCAATAAGTGCACAGGCAGAAATGGCGTCTTTATCGCGGACGAAGTCGCCGGCCAGGTAGCCGTAGCTTTCTTCGCCACCGCCAATGTATGTTTCCTTGCCCTCCAGGTTACGGATGATTTCAGCGATGTATTTAAATCCGGTCAGGGTTTCATACATCGTTACATTGTAGCTGTCGGCAATTTTCTTGATAAGGTCCGTCGTTACAATGGTTTTTACCACGTACTCTTTGCCTGTCAGTTTACCGGCTTTCTGCCATGCCTGCAGCAGGTAGTTGATGAGAAGAGCGCCTGTCTGGTTACCGTTAAGCAGCACAAACTCCCCCTCCAGGTTTTTCACGGCGATACCCACACGGTCAGCGTCCGGGTCAGTGGCCAGCACCAGGTCAGCATCCAGTTCGGCTGCTTTTTTCATAGCCAGCGTCATGGCCTCTTTCTCTTCAGGGTTCGGGTATACCACCGTCGGGAAGTTGCCGTTTGGCTCCGACTGCTTTTCTACCACTTGCACGTTTGTGAAGCCGAAGCGCTTCAGTATCTCCGGCACAAGCGTGATACCGGTACCGTGGATGGGTGTGAAAACAATTTTGAGGTCATGCTGGCGCTTGATGGCCTCCTGCGAAATAGATAGTCCCAGCACTTCTTTTATATAGGCTTCGTCTACCTCAGTGCCAATCATCTCGATGTTCTCCTGCTTCGGCTCAAACTTCACCTCATCAATAGAAGTGATTTTGTTTACCTCAGCAATGATGTTTTTATCATGCGGTGCAGTTACCTGTGCCCCATCATTCCAGTAAGCCTTATAACCATTATATTCCTTCGGGTTGTGCGATGCCGTAATCACGACTCCACTCTGGCAACCCAGGTGGCGTATGGCAAAGGATAGCTCTGGCGTAGGGCGCAGCGCCTCGAACAGGTATACTTTGATATCGTTGGCAGAAAAGATGTCGGCTACGATGCGGGCAAACTTATCCGAGTTATTGCGGCTGTCGTGAGCGATTGCCACTTTTATCTGCTGATCAGGGAAGTTTTGTTTCAGGTAATTGCAAAGTCCCTGTGTGGCCATTCCCAGGGTGTAGCGGTTCATCCGGTTGCTGCCCGCCCCCATGATGCCGCGCAATCCGCCGGTACCAAACTCCAGGTCCTTGTAAAAGGCATCAGAAAGCGCGTCATGCTCGTTGCGCTCCAGCATGTCGTTTATTTCTGATTTAGTGGCTGCATCATAGTTTCCGGATAGCCACTGGTCAATTTTAGTTCTTATAGCATTATCAATCATAGTTTTTATACTTGAGGATTTTACGCTTTGTTATGTAGACAAAATAATCACACCAGCCTTTTTGCACCCGAGGCACGTTCAAAAGAACTGGTGTGATGTATAGCAATATCAAAATAAAGGAATTTAGGCCAAACTACACGGCATTTACTTAAATTCTTCTCAAAGGTTGCCCCTTAACTCCTGCTCCCGCTCAATAGATTCGAAGAGTGCCTTGAAATTTCCTTTTCCAAATGACTTCGCTCCTTTGCGCTGGATGATTTCATAAAAAACAGTTGGCCTGTCTTCTACAGGCTTTGTGAAGATCTGCAGCAGGTAACCTTCCTCATCCCGGTCTACGAGAATATTCAGCGCCTTCAGCGACTCCATTTCTTCGTCGATGTTGCCTACCCGGTCGAACAGGTCATCATAGTATGTTTCCGGCACATACAGGAACTCCACGCCACGGCGCCGGAGCTCTGAAACTGTATGCAGGATGTCATCAGTGGCGATGGCAATATGCTGTACACCGGCGCCCCGGTAAAACTCCAGGTACTCATCAATCTGCGATTTCTTCTTGCCCTTCGCCGGCTCGTTTATCGGGAACTTTATATAGCCGTTGCCATTGGACACCACCTTCGACATCAGGGCCGTATACTCCGTACTGATGTCTTTATCGTCGAACGTAATCAGCAGCTTAAAGCCCATTACATTTTCATAGAACTCCACCCACTCATTCATGTGGCCCAGCTCCACATTGCCAACGCAGTGGTCCACATACTTCAGACCAACCGGTTCTACCTGCAGTTCAGTGGATTTGGCTTTATAGCCCGGCATAAATGGGCCGCTGTAGTTTTTGCGCTCTACAAAGGTGTGAATGGTTTCGCCATAGGTATGAATAGCGGCAATTTTTACCTCGCCATGCTCATCCTGCAGCGTTTTAGGCTCAATAGCTGGCTTTGCGCCACGTGCCACGGTGTCATTAAAGGATTTCTCCGCATCGTCCACCCACAGGGCAAGCACCTTCACGCCGTCTCCGTGCTGCAGCACATGCTTCGATATATCCGATGTCGGGTCAAGCGAGGTAGTGAGCACAAACCTTACTTTATCCTGCACCAGCACATAGGAGGCGCGGTCGCGGATGCCTGTTTCCGGTCCGGCATAAGCAATGAGATTAAAGCCAAAGGCTGTCTGGTAGAAATGAGCGGCCTGCTTGGCATTGCCCACATAAAACTCAATATGATCGGTGCCGTTGAGTGGCAGGAGGTCTGTTGCCATAGTTTTAGGGGTTATCAGGTGATTATTGTAAAAATACTGCTTTTATGGATTTATCAAAATCTGAGCGGCATCGGGTTAAATTATCATTCGATTACTTGCAATTGCTACAGCATGTTTCCAACTTTGTAAAAAACACGATCACATGAATGTAAATGCTCTAAACGATGCTATCGTTGCGATCCTGGGGAAAAAGCAGGAACTCAGTACCATGGATTATAACGATAAGCGCTATGATGATATTGAAGAGGAGTTGCACGACCTTGAGGATGACTTCAATGAGGAGTATGGCGATTACCTCGAAGATGTGTTGGAAGATGTGCATGGTAAACTGAAATCAGACGCTGATATTCTTCTGCCAACCGCTTACCTGGCCAGCACACTGGACCCGGAGGCTGCCCTCGAAGAGGATGAGCAGGAAGGCGTATGGGTTGAGTCTGACTCTTTTCCGGGGGTGGAGATGCGCCTCGTGATTGTTGCTAACCCGCCTCGTATACTTTTGATTCTGCAAGACCAGGAGCGTGTGCTCTGGACGGCAGAGTAAGCCGCTGAACAAAGCTAAAAAGCAGCATATAGAATAAAAACCGCTGTTAATTTTACCGCATCTTCTACTGCTCTTGTGCAATGGAAGGTGCGGTAATTTTTTGCTGTTATTCGTGCCGTATAACCTTCTTTGGAAGCATTAGAACAGCAAATCTAAATCAGGAATAGCACTGGTGTTAAGTTATCCATTCATTATCAATGTGTTAAATAAACCTGTTCAAGTTTATTATTTATTGATTTTTATGATGCTTTACATATCTTCGCTCTAATTTAAACAGAACAAGCCGACGCTTCTGAAACCTGATTGCCTGGCTTTAACTTAAACCGGAAAAGATGATGACCATTGCATTAGTTGCGCATAACAACAAAAAGACAGACCTGCTGAACTGGGTCAAAGAAAACCATAAGGCACTCGAAGGGCACACGCTCATCGGAACTACAAATACTTCACGGCTCATAAACGACCTGCTGGACCTAAACGTGCAGCCATTCGGCCACGGACCAAGCGGGGGTGACATTCTGCTGGCAGCACGCATACTGCAGGGCGAGGTACATAAAATCATCTTCTTTATAGATGTGGAAACACCTCACGGTCACGAGCACGACATTCAGACGCTGATTCGTACCGCCGTGCTGAACAACATTCCGATTGCCCTGAACCGCGCCTCTGCCGACCTTATTGTGCTGGAGCGGGGTTAAGACCTTTATTGCTGTTTAGTGTTTCAACTTGATGCACTTGCCATAGCAGTAGCTGAGGCGGGTGCTTTTTTTATGCTGTTGAAGCAGGAAAATATGTTTTTTCATACATCAGGAAGGTCCTTGTTTCAGGCTTCGAACAACTAAGCAGCCACACCCGGTACAATGGCTGGTACCTCTGTAAATATTGCACTTAATAAGAGCAGAAACAGCAGAAACCGAATTGACTTTTTCTAATACTCTTTTGTTGTATCACTACATTTCTAGAAATAATTCTGATTTACGAAAAATTTTATTCTGCCTTAAATCAGGCAATAATACACTATTAGAATTCTACAATGGTTTACAAGTGTAGGTATATAGATGCTGCTTCTGTACTTCGGTTAATACAATCAAGAGAATAATATATTGTGCTGTTACAAGCTGCTATGTAAGCCAACAATGATGTTTTATACTAAACACAGCTGCCATGTCGTCGTAGAAAAATATAGAAGATGTATATTATTAACTTACAACTATTTAGCTATGAAAACTACAGAAATGAGCGTGTGGAGAAGGATAGGGACAGCTCTTTGCCTGTTCCTGATGTTTGGCCTGATAGCCTGTGACAATGAAGATGACAATGATGCCGAACTGTTTGACGGCGACAGGTTCTACACAGACTTTAGTGCAGCCAATCTGTATGGGGATTGGGATGCTGATGATGATGATTTCCTCGACGAGGATGAATTCACGATGAGCTTCTACGAATCCTGGGACGTTGACAACGATGGAATGCTGGAGGAAACCGACTGGGACATGGCAGTGGCCGACTTTGGCTTAGTGGGAGCAGACTGGGATGCATGGGATGTAGATGCCGATGGTATGCTGGACGAGGACGAATTCAGAACCGGCTTCCTCACCTACGACTACTACGATACGTGGGATGCAGATAACGACGGTTTGATAATGGATCGGGAGTATGCAGACGGTGTTTTCGGTATATGGGATGATGATAACGACGGTGTACTGGAAGCAGCAGACTATGACATCTGGTTCAACAGATACTACGGCGTTTAATCCAGGCTCCTGAAAAGGAACAGAAATACCCATCTTTAATTTATTTTAAACTTAATCTAAATGAAGACGACTATGAAAGAGAATAAAAAAAGAATATTGAAGAAAATAATGAATGGCCTTTGTTTCACACTTGCAGCCGGACTGTTGGCCTGCTCCGGGGAAACCGCCACAGGTGTAGAGGACAATACTGTTATAGCTGAAACAGAAGAAGTGGTGACAGCAGACACCTGGGATACAAACGAGTTCAACTCCACTTTTGCCTCTACCAACTACTATGAGGACTGGGATTTGAACGATGACAACCTGCTGGATGAAAATGAGTACTACAGCGGCTTCTACAGCACCTGGGATGTAAATAATGACGACCGGCTGGACGAGAACGAATGGAACACAGCCGTAAATGACTGGGGAGTTGAGAACGAGACCTGGGCTGAGTGGGACACGACCGGCGACGGCATTTTAGATGACAATGAGTTCAGAACCGGCTTTGCCGATACAGGCTGGTATGATAACTGGGACGCTGACAATGACAATTTCCTGGGAGAAAGAGAATATACAGATGGTGTGTTCGGACTGTGGGACGATAACGCAGACGGCATGCTGGATGAGAATGAGTATGATGCCTATAACACGTACTACGGCGTCTAGTAAATACACAACTTTATAAAAGCACCTTTTAGAGGTGCTTTTATTATTTTTTATATAGATAAACCTAATAAGATATGAGAAACAGAAAGAACATCATACAGTTATTGATTTGCGCCTTCTGCTTTGCTGCCTTTGCTGGCTGTGCGCCAACCGTAAGCGTTACCACAGATTATGATCGCTCTGCAAATTTCAGGCAGTTCCAGACGTTTGGCTTCTTCCAGGAGAACCCTGAAGCGGAGCAGGACATTAACACCGGCACCTTTAATTCAGACCTGGATCGATACCTGAAAGCTGCCATACGCCAAACGCTGACCAAGCAGGGGCTTCGCTATGAGGCATCTAATCCGGACCTGAAGGTAGCCTATGATGTTTCCGTTCAAACAGAAACAGAAGTAAACACCAATTACGCTTTTGCACCAGGCTTCGGGTATGGCTACAGCTACTGGTACGGCTACCGTTATAACTATGGGTTTAACACTTTCCCTGCTACCTACCGGACAATCAACCAATACAAAGAGGGTACAGTGGTCATTGACCTTATCAATACAGAGACGAATGAGTTGGTTTGGCGCGGAGTAGGGGAAGGAGCCGTTGACATGACAGCGGGCATCAGCCAGGAGCGCATCAACACCATTGTCACAGACATCCTGAAAGAATACCCACCAAGGAGCAACTGATACAGCTTATTAATACTGAGTCAACACAACAGGGACTATCATTACTGGTAATCCCTGTTTTTATATTAATACATACGTCACAACAAAGCGTGCTATAAGGCGATTTTGAATGATGCACTGCTTGCAGATACTCCTGAACATAAGCTTTATTTACCTTTCATCTTGTGTGGGTTTCAATATACCTCTTTGAAAATGATATAATATAATTTATCGAGGTAACATAGATGAAGATGTTCAGTTAAATTGAGGATTATTGCATAGTCATGTTTAATTGGTTTGATGAATTTAACTTAATAGTATAAATATTTTGTTTGAATGATGTAATTATAGTGATGGTGTATTAGAATTTAAATAAGAGGAGGTATATGGCTTAAAGGCGTTTACGAATTTTAGCGTATGATATACTAAACAGAAACTGCGCTTCCCTTATCTTAGTTGTCATATATAGTCTTGGGGCAGTTTGATTTCGTAAAATAGAACATTAAATGAACGTTACGATAAATACATAAGGCTATGAAAACGAATAAGATAAACATAAATAATTTTTTAGGTACAGGGTTATGCTTCGCTTTACTGGCAGGTTCTGTTGCCTGTACTACTGATAAAGCTGATACTACAGAAGGAGAAGTTGTTGAGTCAACTGAAACTGTAGGGCAGGAGATAGAAGACACCTGGGACAGGAACCGCTTTAATTCTACCTTCACATCGAATGATACTTTTGCAGAGTGGGATGATGACGATGACAACATGCTGAACGAAAATGAGTTTAGCAACAGCATGTACAGGACCTGGGATACAAACCGGGATAATAACATTGACCAGAATGAGTGGGATACTGCAGCGCGGGATTATGGTATGACAGGCCGTAACTATACTGATGTAGACGCTAACAAAGATAATAAGGTAGATGAAAATGAATTCCGTACCGGAATGGCGAATGACACCAATAATAACTTCTACAGCAACTGGGACAGAAATCAGGATAAGATGATAGATCAGCAGGAGTATTCTGAAGGTGTATTCGGGCAGTGGGATAACGACAAGGATGGTTCCCTGACTGACACCGATTATAACGACCGTTACAACCGCTACTACGGAAACAACACCGCAGGTACGACAACCGGCGGTACAGAACAATAAACTGAAGAGTGTCTAATTTCCGGAGAGCATAAGCGAACGGTTTAAACCTCTTTACAACATAGGATTACAAATGAAAGGGGCAGCTGAAATTCTTCAGCTGCCCCTTTCATTTGTAAAATTTAGCGGTCTTAATACCCTAGCTTCTGGCGTACCCGCTGTAGCACAGGTCCAGCTATAGCCTTGGCTTTCTCTGCACCTTCATGCAGTTTCTTGTCTATTTCCGACAGGTTGTTCATATAGTGGTTAAACAACTCACGCTCCTTCGCATACTTACGGATGATGAGCTCATACAGTGCCTGCTTGGCGTGGCCATAACCGTATCCTCCGGCCTCATAATTACTGCGCATCGCTCCAATTTCTTCCGGTGAGGCCAGTAAGCTGTAAAGCTTAAATACGGTATCGTTTTCAGTGTCTTTTGGCTCTTCCAGCGGTGTACTGTCTGTGATGATGCTCATGATGATTTTGCGCAGCGGCTTGTCGGCTTCAAAAATATCAATGATGTTGCCGTACGACTTGCTCATTTTTTCGCCATTCAGGCCGGGCACTGTCATCACAGTTTCGTCTACCTTAGCTTCCGGAAGCACAAATGTTTCGCCGTATACATGGTTGAAGGCGCTTGCGATATCGCGGGTGATTTCCAGATGCTGGATTTGGTCTTTTCCAACCGGTACATAATTGGCGTCATATAAGAGTATGTCGGCAGCCATTAAAACAGGGTACGTGAACAAACCGGCATTTACATCAGCCAGTCCTCGTCTGTTTGACTTATCTTTGAAGGAGTGCGCATTGGCCAGCATCGGGAACGGGGCATAGCAGTTCAGGTACCACATCAGTTCCGTTACCATCGGCACATCAGACTGGCGATAGAACAAGTGCTTATCTGTATCGAAACCGAAGGCAAGCCATGCAGCCGCCACAGAATAGGTGTTGTGCCGCAGCACCTCCGCATCCCGGATGGAAGTGAGGGAGTGCATATCAGCGATAAAGTATAAAGACTCCTGGTCAGAGGCTTTCGATAGCTCCACAGCAGGAATGATAGCACCCAGCAGGTTGCCTAAGTGTGGGCGGCCTGTGCTTTGAATTCCTGTAAGATAACGTGCCATATGTAGTGGTGTAATTGTTCCGGCTGCAAATTACGGGAAAAAGCCGAAAATAGGCCAGCCAAACTTTTGCATTCCACCACAGGATGCTACTGCCGCTTCAGTATGAAGTTTTGCTGCCCCTTTATCTCCGCCTGCTGCCGGTCTAGTAATTTTACCTCTGTTTCACTAACCTGCAGGAAGTACATGGGGTCAATTTTGCCTGATGTAGGGATAAGCTGCAGCACAACCGCATTCGGGTCCTGCTTGTTCCCTTTGGCCAAGAACCACTTGCCCGAACTCGTCAGTACGTTTTTGTCAGCTGGTTTTCCCAGGTAAGTCTGCTTTAGGGAGAAGGAGCGGTTGGAACCGTTCGCATCACCGGTTAATTCGAGTTCTGAAATTATACCCTGGCAATCAGAGCAGGGAAGGGTGCCGGTAAAGTACCCTGCTGGGGCAGCCATTGCTGGTGCAACTGCTTTACTCTTTGTCTTGCCCTCAGCCTTAGCAGTTGCTTTCGCTGGTGATGTCTTCGCTGGTGATGTCTTCTTCGCTGTGGCTGCCTTAGCAGCAGGCTTAGTGGCTTTTTTATTGCCTTTTGCTAATGACTTCCGCCACTCCTCATAGCTCTGTACTTCCTGTGCTTGTACCTGTTGCTGGCTTAGTGCCACTGAGAATAGGACTAATAACGCGAATATTGTTTTCATGTATCGCTCTATAGATTGGATGTAACAAGTTTATTTACCACAGCAGTTATACAGTATGTGATTGATGCGGCCAAGTATAACATAGGATACAAATTTGAAGCCATATTACTTCACCAGCCGGCACGCTGATTATTTAACTTGAATTTCGCTGAATTTATTGTGCTATAAATCCAGATCTGTGTTGCCTGGTCTGCGAAATATGTTCGTATCAGATACACTTCAGGCGAAGAAAATAATTCCTCCTGGTGCTTTTTTATTGTATTGTTTTGGTATAACCTATGAGTAATGCTGCTATGCCAGCGTTACTGCTTTGCTTCTTTTCTGGCGAAGCGAGTTTATGTTAGAAAGCACAATGGCAGCTAAAATCAGTGCTACCCCTAGCCACTGCACTGCCCATACCTCTTCTTTTAATATGATGTTGGACATAAGCACGGCCACCGGTAGTTCGGCAGCACTTAGGATGGCACCTAATCCCAAACCTGTTTCAGGCAGGCCGTAAGAATAAAAGAGCGGAGGAATAACAGTACCGAATAAAGCTAACACCAGTCCCCACTTAAATAGCCCGCTTGTTAAAGCACCGTTCGTCAGAAACACGGGAGGAAAGATGATGAATATGAGTACGCAGGCACCTGTCAGGATCAGTGCGCTCTTGGTAGCAGGGTGCAGGTGATTGCCTACTGCGCCGTTTATCATCAAAAAAATGCTATAGCAAAAAGCTGCCAGCAGCCCGTAACCCATGCCTGCTAAGTCAAAATCAGGTAAGTCCCCGGAAAACAAACGCCCTGCCATGGCTGTGCCTATCAGGATCAGGGCAACTGTACCCAGCTGTACCAGGGAGGGTAATTGGCGCTTGTGGATAGCCTCTAAAAGCAGGCTCATCCAGGTAAACTGCATCAGGAGGAGGATCGCAATGGAAGCGGGCACAGTCTGCACCGACTTATAGTAGAAGATGCTAACCAGGCCGGTGCTGGTTCCCATCACCACCAGTTTGAGTTTTTCCCTGAACGTTGTGCTGCTGCTTTTGCTGCTAAACAGCTTTCGCAACAACACAAGAGTCCAAAGAACAACCAACCCAAAAAATACCTGGGCGCCCGTTACATCGCCCAAGGTAAAGCCTTCTTTATATGCTAATTTTACGAACGTTGACAGAATGCCAAAGCTACACGCGCCAAGAAAAACCAGAACGATTCCTCTGAACATAATCGTCTCCTTCAAAAATAAAACCTTAAAATAATAGAAATAGAAGAGGCTGCTGCCCCCGATTAAAGAGAAGGGCGCACTCTTACAGGTCGTGTAAAACGTAGCCTGTAATAAAGATCTGTGTATGTGCTAAGTAGTCTGGCATTTTATTTTGCAAGGCCGCAAATGTAAGCACAACAAAGCCTTTTAACCAACTTTATGTATAGATTTCTAAGATAGAAAGTCTCCTCTAGCCTTCAACCTGTGCCTCTTCCATTAGTTTTTCAGCCTCTCTTTCACCTAAATAGCTATCGATGAGGTAATGGGCAACATAGAGAAGCGGTGTGAGCACGATGGCTATAGTAAACTTATAGATGTAATTAATCAAGGAAACTGAGAGCACCTGTTCCATAGGCCAGTTGCCGAAGAGAAAAAAGGCTACAAACAGTACCACAAAGGAATCTATAAGCTGTGACGCCAATGTGGAGCCAGTTGCTCGGAGCCATATCTTTTTGCTGCCCGTAAACCGGCGCAGCCAGTGAAACACGGTGGCATCTAAGAACTGCGAAAGCAGGAAAGCTACCACGGAACCAATGATGATCCCCAACCCCTGACGGTACACACTATTGAAGGCGATGTTTATATTAAAAGGATTGCCTTCTGCATCCGTACTGTTCACATCTAACCAGAAAGGAGCAGGCGGCAGGCCTGTGACTATAGTAATAACGAGGAAAGCATAAAGAATAAGCAGCACGGTGAGTATACTGACTTTTTTAACACCAGCTTTGCCGAAATACTCATTTATGATGTCGGTGGTGATGAACACGACTGGCCAGATGATAACCCCTGCTGTCAGGTTAAAATCAAGTTTTGCTCCACCCAGTACGGGTATCTGGGCGCCAGGCAAGCCAAAAATAGCCTCCCCTGAAAAAATCTTCACCCCAATCAGTTCAGCCAGCAGAGCATTCGATATAAAAATACCGCTCAGCACCAGGAAAAGGTGCATACGCCTTTTTTCAGAAGTAGAAATTTGCTGCTGCATTGCGGAGTAAATTAAAGGTAGGTTTAACCCAGCTGCAAGTTAATATTAATAGGTAAATCTATCGTTGTGGATATATAGCCTGTATTGCGAAGGGCTTCATTGAGATGCATTTAATAGCGGTACAATCAGAGATGTTTAGGATCGAATTAACTGCTGTAGAGGTAAACCTCAGAAGTCCTTAAGAATGCATAACCTAACAGAAACTAGCTTAGAATGCTATAAGCGCTACTCCCGGATACATAAAATACTTCCTTCTGTAGCCAGGTCAGTTTGTGGAAAAACTTCCTGTGCCTCTGTAAGCAGAGGTGTGAGGTCTTTGTAGCGAACGGAAAAGTGGCCTATGAGCAGACGACGTACCTCTGCCGCCGCAGCTAATTCTGCCGCCTGACGGGCTGTACTATGAAAGGTGTAGTTTGCCCGCTCACGCAAATCATCTGTAAAAGTAGCTTCATGGTAGAGCAGGTCCACGTAGCGGACATATGGGAGTAGCTCAGGCTTGTAGCGGCTATCGGAGCAGTAAGCATAGCTTCTGCTGCGTTTTGGCTCCATGGTCACGTCTCTGTTGTAAACCAGAACATTGCCCTGCTCATCTGTCACGTCTTCACCCCATTTCAGGCCAACCAGTTGCGGAGGTGTGAGATTAGGGGGGAGCTTTTCTTTGATTAGAGGGCGTGCCTTCTGCTTTTCCCGGAACAGGAAGCCACAGCAGGGCACCCGGTGCTCCATCGGAATGGTGTATACCGTTATCTGCTTGTTCTCATAAATCTTTTTATGGCTGGTAGTGTCCAGTTCCTGAAAGATAAGCGGAAAGCAGAGGTTGGTGCCTGAGTACTTAAACTGTAAGCTTAGGATTTCTATAAGGCCGGGAGGACCAAACAAGTATAACGGTGTGTGGCGGCCCTGAAGGTGCATGGTGGACAGGAGGCCAGCTAGTCCAAAATAATGGTCACCGTGGAGGTGACTGATGTAGATATTGCAGATGCGCTGATGCTTTATCTTGTATTGCATCAGCTGCATCTGCGTTCCTTCACCGCAATCAATCAAATGGTACTGATTGTCTATGGTAAGTACCTGTGCGGTATGGTGTCTGTTTGCCGATGGTGTGGCCGACGAACTGCCCAGAATCCTGAGTTCGAAATCCACAACGGGCGGTATACTTAGTCTTCCTTGTTAGTCAGGTCCTGCTCAATTTCGTGCAGGAACACACGGTCAATGGCTTCCTCTACTGTTGGCAGAATATTAAGCACAGACTCTAACTTAGAAATTGTAATTAATTTCATAACGTGGTCCTGTAAACCAGTCAGAATCAACAGGCCACTAGATGAGTTGCAAAGGCGGTTGGCGATTAAAATAGAACTAAGGCCTGAAGAGTCTGTATATTTTACGTTGCTCAGGTCAAGAATCAGATTGGTGATGCCCTCTGCGTTTAACTTCACAAACTCAGATTTCAGGTCTGGCGCTATGGATGTGTCCAGCTTCTTCTCATCTATCGTGATAATTGTATAGTTTTCTTTCTTATCAATCGTGTACTTCATATGATCTACCTATAAGGATTTAAATGCGAATGTACCAAAATCTACTTTAATATACTTAATGTTTGGTGTTAAAATTATCACTAACAATATGCTGTTCTATCCGTGATAGCACATTTTCATAACTGTTCTTCTCAAATTTCTGGCCTGTAAATACCTCATACAGCTCGATGTAACGTTCTGAAATGCTCAGTACTATCTCATCCGTCATTTCTGGTACCATTTGCCCGTTTTTTCCCTGAAAGCCATTTTCAATCAGCCACTGCCGCACAAATTCCTTTGATAACTGCCGTTGTGGTTCTTCCTGCTTCTGCCGCTCTTCATAGCCATCGCTGTAGAAATAACGGGAGGAGTCGGGGGTATGGATTTCGTCTATCAGGAGTATTTCTCCGTTGTATTTCCCGAACTCGTATTTTGTGTCAACCAATATCAGGCCATGTTGTTTAGCTAATTCAGTGCCACGGGCAAATAATGTGCGCGTATATTGCTCTAATTTAAGGTAATCCTGCTCTAATACAAGGTTTTGCGCTAAAATTTCTTCTCTCGAAATATCTTCATCGTGCCCCTCATCGGCTTTGGTGGTTGGCGTTATAATCGGCTCCGGCAGCCTGTCGTTTTCACGTAAACCTTCCGGTAGCGTCACGCCGCACAACATGCGCTTGCCTGCTTTGTACTCGCGCCAGGCATGCCCTGCCAGGTAGCCCCTGATAACCATCTCCACCTTAAAGGGCTTACACTTATAGCCGATGGTTACATTCGGGTCTGGGGTGGAAATCACCCAGTTCGGCACAATGTCGGAAGTAGCCTTCAGGTTAAGGCTGGCAATCTGGTTCAGCACCTGTCCTTTGAAAGGAATGGCCCTTGGCAGTACCACATCAAAAGCAGAAATACGGTCAGTGGCAACTATGGCCAGTTTGTCTTCAAAATAATACACATCGCGAACCTTGCCTCTGTAAAAGCCGGTTTGGCCGGCAAAGGAGAAATTGGTTTCTTTTATGGCCTCCATAAATACAGTGTTGTTTTAAGCAGGCAAAGGTAATTATATTTTAGCCGCCCGGAAATATTTCTGCAGGTTGCTGCCAGCTGCCTGATAAGCCTAAAATATAGGCACGGAATAATATTGTATTATACTGAGATGGCGGGTTTGGGTTTTAGATTATCGAAGCTATCTTTTATATGCTAAGCAGATAACAGCTTGCTGCTTATCCTGCGCCTTCTGCAGGGGGCTGAAACTCTCTTTTTCAAGCATCAACAGAATAGTATAACTGTAGCGGCAAAAAGCATGTTCTTCTCTGCCATTCCGTTACATCACCTTGCTGGCTTCAGTGGTAAAGCAACTAAAATAGTGTGCTGCCGTAGGACTGAAAGAAATCGCGGACAGAGAGGATCTAAAAATTTTATATTTTATTTGGATTTGCTCCTTTGGCGCTTTATAATTGCAACATCAAGTCAATTATCCCATCGGGATTTGATTTATAAAGAAGAGTGGAGAGACAGGCTCTGAGAAACTCTAGCAACCTAACTAACGAGGTTAAGGTGCTAAATCCTGATTCCGGAACATCCGGAAGAATATAAATTGATACGATCATGAATAAGGGAATCAATTCAAGACTACATTTTTTATCATCCTCCCTGGCAGCCTTTCTGTCGCGGCAACTTTTTTTAGCCCGGCCTGCAAAACACATGCGCAACTCCCCGTGTGCCATGCGTTGCTGTTGTTGCTAAGCTAATCCTTTCGCTATACCTTATCGGTCACAGGCATACCCCCTGTAACACCATTTTCTTCTAACATTTTCGGACTTTTTCTTCAAACCAATCTTTATAATCTATAAACTGAACAGCCATGTCTAACACACTCCACTTCGAAACACTACAGCTACACGCAGGCCAGCAAATCGATCCGACCACACAGTCTCGTGCCGTACCCATTTACCAGACCACCTCCTATGCCTTTAAAAATGCAGAGCACGGGGCTAATTTGTTTGCCCTGAAGGAATTTGGCAACATCTATACCCGCATTATGAACCCGACCACAGATGTGTTCGAGAAGCGGATAGCTGCCCTTGAAGGCGGAGCTGCAGCTGTGGCAGTGGCATCAGGACAGGCCGCACAGTTTCTTGCACTGAGCAACATTATGGAGTCCGGTGATAACTTTGTGTCCACAAAGTTTTTGTATGGCGGTACTTACAACCAGTTTAAAGTATCGCTGAAGCGCCTGGGTATAGAATCGCGCTTTGCTAAGAACGACGAGGTGGAAAGTTATGAGAAGCTGATCGATGACAAGACGAAGGCAATTTATTTAGAAACAATTGGCAACCCGCGCTTTAATATTCCGGATTTTGAGGCAATTGCTGCGCTGGCACGAAAGCATGATTTACCGCTTATCGTGGACAATACTTTTGGCGCTGGCGGTTACCTGTTCCGCCCGCTGGAGCATGGGGCCAACGTGGTGGTGGAGTCAGCCACAAAATGGATAGGTGGCCATGGTACCAGCATTGGGGGTGTGATTGTGGATGGCGGTAACTTCAACTGGGGTAACGGCAAATTTCCGCAGTTCTCTGAGCCATCGGAAGGCTACCATGGCATGAAGTTCTGGGATATATTCGGTACAGACGGGCCTTTCGGTAACATCGCTTTCGCCATACGTGTCCGTGTAGAAGGCCTGCGCGATTTTGGGCCGGCTCTTAGTCCGTTCAACTCTTTCCTGTTGCTGCAAGGCCTCGAAACACTTTCGCTGCGCCTCGAAAGGACGGTACAGAATGCGCTGGAACTGGCACAATGGCTGGAGCAGCATGAGCAGGTGGAGTCAGTGAATTACCCGGGGCTGGAGAGCAGCAACTACCATGGACTGGCGAAGAAGTACCTGAAGCGTGGCTTTGGGGGCGTGCTCTCGTTTAAAATTAAAGGAGGAGACAGACAGCAGGCAGAGGCTTTTGTGAACAGCCTGAAACTGGTGAGCCACTTAGCCAACGTGGGTGATGCCAAAACTCTTATCATTCACCCTGCCTCTACCACGCACCAGCAGCTGTCTGATGCCGAACAACTGGAGGCTGGTGTAGAGCCAACGCAACTGCGGGTGTCAGCAGGTATTGAACACATTGAAGACATTAAAGCCGATTTTGAGCAGGCTTTTGCTAAAGTACAGGAGGTTCAGTCGGAGCCCGCGTTATAACAATAGAATATGCTATCACATCACGTTTTTGAATACAATAACACTTTTACGCTGGAGTCGGGTGCCACATTGCCCGGCTTCCAGCTTGCCTATACAAGCTATGGTACGCTAAACCCACAGCGCAGCAACGTGGTGTGGGTGTGCCATGCCTTGACCGGCAGCTCTGACTTTACCGACTGGTGGTGTGACCTCTTCGGGGAGGGAAAGCTGTATGACCCGCAGGAGTGGTTTGTAATCTGCGCCAACACACTGGGTGGCTGCTACGGTTCTACCGGGCCGTTCAGCATTAACCCGGAAACGCAGCAGCCGTATTTCCATACCTTTCCGCAAGTTACTAACCGTGATGTGGTATCTGCTTTCGATCTGCTGCGGCAGGACCTGGGGCTGGAACAGGTGCATACCCTGATAGGAGGGTCTCTGGGAGGACAGCAGGCACTGGAGTGGGCCTTGCTGAAGCCTGATGTATTCGAGCGACTGATTCATGTGGCCTCCAATGCACGCCATTCTCCCTGGGGCATCGCCTTTAACGAAACGCAGCGCATGGCTATCCGCCAGGACCCCACCTGGGCAACAGCAAGTGAGACAGCCGGATTAGAGGGTTTGAAGACAGCCAGGGCGATTGCCATGTTGTCGTACCGGCACTACAACACGTATGCTGCAACGCAGCAGGAACCTGGCAACAGCATCACCGATGATTTCCGGGCTTCCAGCTACCAGGTGCACCAGGGCGAAAAAATAGCTAAACGCTTTAATGCTTACACCTATTGGCTGCTTTCCAAAGCAATGGATTCTCATAACGTTGGCCGCGACAGGGGCGGGCTGGAGCGGGCACTGGCGCAGCTAAAAGCACGGACACTTATCGTGGGAGTGAACACAGACCTCCTGTTCCCGGTGGGGGAGCAGCAGTTTTTGCACGAGCATGTAGCTCTGTCCTCCTTCTACCTCATTCAGTCCGACTATGGGCATGATGGCTTTCTGGTGGAGTTTCCTCAGCTAAAGGAGGCCATTGTAACTTTCTACGAAGAAGAGGAGAGGCTGGAGGAGCTGTCTTACGAACGCGAAGAGCGGTAGAACGGAGTGGAGGTGTAGCATAGCAGGCTTTATAATGCTGCTGTTGCGTGTTCATTAAATACAGGGTACTCTATAAACTACAACGGAAGAAGCAGTTTATAGAGCTGGTAAAGCCTGCTGCTTTCAAGGCAGAAAAGTGTATGTAAAATTTGTCTTTACCTTCTGCCTCTGTTACACTTTTTTAAGATTAGCAGAAGCCTCTTTGGAGCATCCGTGGTACTCACAACCTGACCTGCACTATAACTCTAAAGTGCAGGAGCAGTCAACTGTTCCGCGGGCAGGATCTTCAGAAGCGCCGGGAGCATGGTTCAGAAGAAGCGCAAGCAACTGAATGGCAGGCTCTGGCAGATCTTTGGAGCTCATTTCTATAGTAACAGAATAACTATAATGAACAGCAAAAAGTGATATTTGTTCTTATTAATTGATATTGTGCAAAATATTGGAAAAATTGTAGTATTTGCTTAATCTGCACTAATAAATATCTGTATTAACAGACTTTTTTTTAGCTTTAAAATAGGTTTGACCGTACTATAAATATCAGAAGGCGATATAATTTGTACGGATATGAAAAGAACCATTATTCCTATTTTCACCTACCTCACTCTACTCTTAGTTTTTACATCCTGCAGGCAGGACGGACCTGCACCAATACGAAACATAAAAGCTGGTCCAAATTTATTAAAAGCACAGGCAGGACAGGCATTTACAAACTATACATATTTCACTAATCAACAGCAGAAGACGCTTGGAAATGTGTATACGAAAGTCGTGTTGGTTTCTTTTGTGAGCGGCTTGTCTGCTGAGCAGGAGCAGCAAACATTGGCGCAGTATGGGTTTGTTAAAAATAAAAGCGGGCAGTTAGCAACGGGCGTAACGCTGCTGCACAGCATTGAACTGGTAGATGGCTTGAACTGCAACCAGGTTGAACAGGCTTTGCAGCATTTGGCACAGGACCCTAACATCAGCTATGCGGCACCTTATTTCAGAGACGGCAATAGTTTGGTTGGTGTCAGCAACCAGGTTATTGTTACCATGGAAAAAGGAGAATCTGCTGCACTCCAGCAACTCGCGGAACAGTACAATGCTCAAGTGCTGAAATCACTTGGAAATGATGTGTATCTATTAAAAGTAGACGATTCTTCTAAAGGCAATGCATTAGCCTTTGCAAACTACCTGCACGGTCAGAAAGGTATTGCGCAGGCAGAACCAGACTTCATCGTATCGCTGGATTAAATTGAAGGTAGGTAAATAAACAGGTACAAAAAGAAAGCCCGGCTTCTGATCAGAAGCCGGGCTTTCTTTTTGTACCTGTTTATTTCTTAAAGGTATACTGCCTTTGCTTTGTTGCGCAGATTATACGAAGAGGCCATCACTTCACCATATGCACCTGCTGTACGTATGGCTATCAAATCACCTCGCTGAGTTTCAGGAAGCATAACAGCTTTGCCAAAGCAGTCTGACGACTCACAGATAGGACCCACCACATCGTATCGGGCCTCTGTTTTATCGCTTGTCAGGTTCTCTATCTTATGGTACGACTGGTACAGGGCGGGGCGTATAAGCTCCGTCATGCCAGCATCCAGAATAGCAAAGTTGGTGTTCTGGCCATTCTTAATATAGAGTACCTTTGATATCAATGTTCCGCATTGTGCCACCAGTGCACGTCCCAGTTCAAAATGCACTTCCTGCCCCGGACGTACATCGAGGAACTGGTTGAAAAGTTCGAAGTAAGCTTCAAAATCAGGGATAGGCTGTTGCTCCGGGTGATAGTAATCCACACCAAGGCCCCCGCCAACGTTGATGTGCTGCAGCTGTATATTGTGCGCCAGGAACCACTCCTGAAACTCATTCACCCGCGTGCACAGGTTTTTGAATACCGTAAGGTCCGTAATCTGGGAGCCGATATGGAAGTGGATGCCGATAAGCTCCAGGTGCTTCAGTTTCTGCAGTTGCTCCAGTACACTTTCCAGTTCCCAGGCATTTATACCAAACTTGTTTTCCTCGAGGCCAGTGGTAATGTACTTGTGCGTATTGGCGTTTACATTAGGATTAATCCGCAGTGCTATACGCGCCATACGGCCTTTCTTTTCCGCCAGTTCGTTCAGTACCTCCAGTTCATGGCTAGATTCGCAGTTGAAGCAGAAAATATCCTGATCCAACGCGTAATTAATTTCTTCATCGGATTTACCTACGCCTGCAAAAACGACATCTTTCGGTGCAAAACCGTTTTCGATGGCTGCTTTTACTTCATTTCCGCTTACGCAGTCAGCCCCGAAGCCATACTCACGCATGGCGTCCAGCACAGGTGCGTTGGCGTTTGCTTTCAGGGCATAATGCACGTGGTAATTATACTTGTTGGCTTCCTGCATGGCGGCTTGCAGCGTCTGGCGCAGCAGGTTCAAATTGTAGGCATAAAAAGGAGTAGGCTGTTGTTGTAACTCCTCTAAGTTCAGGTTAAGCATTATGTGCGTTTCTCTCAAAAATTCCTTCGTTCAATTTTGTCAGGGCCTCTACCTTGTTGCTGGTGTCTATCAGCAGGCTGATGTTGTTCTTGCTTCCGCCGTAAGAAATCATGCGTAGCGGAATCTCGTCCAGCGCCTCGAATATCTTCAAGGCAGAGCCACTGCGTGCAGAGATAAAATCACCTACTACACAAATTATCGTTTGCTCCTTATCCACTTCCACCTGCCCAAACGTCTCCAGCTCTGCAATTATTTCACTCAGGAACTTATCGTTGTCAATGGTTAGGGAAACAGCTACCTCTGACGTTGTGATCATGTCAATTGGTGTTTTGTAGCGCTCAAACACCTCGAATACGCTACGCAGGAAACCATACGCCAGCAGCATACGCCCCGATTTTATTTTAATAGCGGTTATACCGTCTTTAGCGGCCACTGCTTTTATGCTGCCACCTGTGCTCTCCGAGGAGATGGTGGTGCCCTGTGCCTCAGGTTCCATGGTGTTAAGCAGTCGTACCGGTATGTTCTTCTGTTTTGCCGGTGTCACGCTGCTTGGGTGCAGAATCTTAGCCCCGAAGTACGCCAACTCTGCCGCCTCATCAAAAGACAGTTCTGCAATAGGGTAGGTGTTCTTCACGATGCGCGGGTCGTTGTTGTGCATGCCACTGATGTCGGTCCAGATCTGGATTTCGTCGGCATCTGCAGCAGCGCCTATCAGGGAGGCAGAGTAATCAGAGCCACCACGCTTCAGGTTATCGATTTCTCCAAAAGCATTGCGGCAAATGTAACCCTGCGTAATGAACAGCTTGGCATCGGGATACTGCGCCAACTCAGCCTTCAACTGCTTTGCGATGTATGGTGCGTCCGGCTCTTCGTTTTCATCAATTTTCATGAAGTTAAGGGCAGGCAGCAGTACAGACGGAATTCCATTCTCCTCGAGGAAGAACTGGAACAGCGCCGTTGAAAGCAGTTCCCCCTGCGCCAGCACCGCACGCTCTTCATGAATGGTGAACAAGTCCTGCGTAAAAGCGCGAAGATGATCAAAATGATTCTTTAGAAGTTCGTTCGCCTGTTTCTTCTTCTCAGTGGAGGTGTAGAGTTCCTCTACCACCTGTTTATATTTATCGTGCAGCGCATCAATCAGCGCGTTCGCTTCCTTGTTTTTATTCTGGTACAGCGTTTCGGCTATTTGTACCAACGCATTTGTGGTGCCCGACATAGCAGACAACACCACCAGTCTAGGCTCATCGCTCTGGATGAGCGAGGCAACTGCCCTCATTCTCTCAGCAGAACCAACAGAGGTGCCACCGAATTTCAGAATTCTCATTTATGTAATTGAAAAATGAAAGATTGTTATAGCGTAAAATTAGCAAAAAAGCAGCGCAATAACTTAGGTAATCTACATTATACCAGCAAAAAAAGAGGCTGGCTAAATTAGCGGCTTAGAATTTTCAACCTTAACAGAGTCTTTCTATTTATTTCCTTGACAGAATTACACTAGCAGCGTTGCCTCCAAACCCAGCGGCATTTACCATGACACGTCTAAATTGGGAGGTGCTTTGACTGGGTAGAAGGGTGTGGAAAGGAATAGAAGGGTACTGCTGGTGTTTCAGAATATGAAGTGCGTATTGTAAGCTTAGGGCACCTGAGGCACCGAGGGTGTGGCCCAGTAACCATTTGTTTGTTGTGATGGCTGGAGCAGTTGCGCCGAAGACAGCCTCTATGGCAGCCAGTTCTGCTCTGTCGCCGGCACGGGTGCCGGGGGTGTGGGTAATAATGAGGTCTATGTGGCGGTTGTGCTCCGGTAGCTGCGCCAGAGCATGCCGCATCGACTTCTGAAAATTAATACCTTCTGCAGATATACTGGTTTTACTTGCAATTTTTTCAAACCCTACACCAATAGCTTCTACTACCACATCGCCTGCCTTTACCTCTTGGCTCATTACCTGCTCCAGAGCAAAAACAGCGGCTCCTTCGCCTAAAACAAAGGTATTCTGCTTCTCAACGGCATAAGGCTGACAAGGGTATGGCTGTTCAGCCAGCTTTGAGTAAATGCCAACGGCTTTCATCTGGGACAGCGTGAAGGGGGTGAGCGGCGCCTCGGTGCCTCCCGCCAGAAACCTCTTCGCCATACCAGCCTTTAGCCAGGCCACACCGTTGGCCACAGCCATTAATGCGGTGCTACAGGTAATAGAGTGGCTGATTTGCGCGCCGCCAGCATTCACGGCATGTGCCACCCAACTGGAGAGGTTGCCTAAGGTGGTGGTAGGGGAGGAACTGGAAGAAAGCGCACCTTCGTTACTTTGCTGATAGCCACTGAAATGCTGTTCGAATAAACCCGTGGCACCTCGAGATGAACCAATATTGACACCTAAATCATCGGCAGGAGCAGTACCTTCTTTGAGCCAGCCTGCTTCCGCAGCGGCCTGCCGTGCGGCATAAATGGCCAGCAGCACCGAGCGGTCGAGTTGCCTGTAGTTGTGGTCTGACTGGAGTAGTTTTTCAAGTTCTGCTTCGGCTGAAGCAGGAAGGGCGGCAACCGGTACAACCTGCCCGTGATGCGACACAGTGGAAAAAACCGGTGTGCCCGCTGCGTAGGCGGCAGCAACGGACGCTGCATCATGGCCTAGTGGGGTGATAAGGCCTGTTCCTCTGATGATGATATGTGATTTCGCTGCTTCCAAACCCTGGCAAAGGTAAAAGATTATTGGCAGACTGTGTGCCTTTGCTCAGAAAGGAACTGATGGACTTTCAAAATCAGGCTCTACCTGTTCCAGGTTAATCGTGCAGCATTGTATGGTCCGGTGGGGGGTAAGGTCTGTTGCCGGCCACAACCTCCTGCATACCTTCTATGGTTTGGTATACCTGCCGGAGTTGGTCCGGTGTGATGCAATAAGGCGCAATGATATAGATGATATTGCCAAGCGGACGAAGGATAACACCATGATCCAATGCAAAGCTGTAGAGCGTATCCCGGAGGTCGCTGAAGTAGGAGGTGGTGGTATCCTCAAACTCCACTGCCAGGATAGTTCCCTGCTGACGCACCTCCCTGATGTAGGGCAGGGGCTTCAGGCGTTGTGCAAAGGCAGCGTGCTGGCGGCAGATGCGGCTGATGTTCTCCTGTGTCTCTGGTTGTAGTAGTAAGTCCAGGCTAGCCAGGCCCGCAGCACAGGCGACTGGGTTACCGGTGTAGCTGTGGCCATGGAAAAGCGTTTTGCTTTTGTCTTCATGCAGAAAAGCCTCGTAAATTCTCTCGTTGCAGGAGGTCGCGCCGAGTGCCATGGTGCCTCCTGTCAGCCCTTTTGAAAGGCATACTATATCCGGTTGGTGCGCCAGGTAATCGGAGGCAAAGGTGCGGCCGGTACGGCCGAATCCTGTCATTACTTCATCAGCTATGGTGAGGATGCTGTGCTGCCGGCAGATTTGCAGGAGGCTATCCAATACTTCCGGTGTATACATCACCATACCTGCTGTGCCCAGTACCAGTGGCTCATAAATGAAAGCAGCTATATCTCCGCCAAGGGCGTAAGCCTCTAGTTGCTTTACTGTCTCTTCCTCCTTTCCACAAACAGGCACATCCACAAAAGCAACCTCAAACAGGTATGACCAGAAGGGAGCTGTAAACGTACTGCGTGCGCTCACAGCCATGGCACCAAATGTGTCGCCGTGGTAGCTGTCGCGGAAAGCGATGATTTTCTTTTTAGGGGTTCTGAGGTTGTTCCAGTACTGGATGGCCATCTTCAATGCCACTTCCACAGCCGTGGAGCCGTTGTCTGAGTAAAACATGCGGCTCTGGCCCTTTGGCAGGATTTGCAGCAGGCGCTCAGCTAATTCCACTGCAGGCGTGTGCGTAAACCCGGCAAAGATTACATGCTCCAGCGTTTGCAGCTGCTCCGCCACTTTACGGGCAATGTATGGGTGCGCGTGCCCATGCAAATTCACCCACCACGATGACACGGCATCAATATATCCTGTACCATCTTCCGCGTACAGCATAGCACCTTCTCCACGAACAATCGGAACGGGTAAGGCAGCTGTTTTCATCTGCGTGTAAGGGTGCCAGATTACATTTCTGTCGCGCTCGGCTAAAGTCATGTTTTTATGTATGTTGATGCTGAATTTCAGGTTTTACACGAGCTGCTGCACACATGCTGTTTATGCTTCGGGCAGCAACTGCCGGGATTTTTCACCACAAGAATGCTGGCTAATGAAGACAGCAAGGGCCGTTTTGTGTTTAACCCAAGGTTAAAAGTGTAGAGTTCTATCCAGATTCCGATTCCTTTTTTACAAATAAGACTTAAATTCCTCAGCGTATGCCGCTACAGCTTCTTTGCAAAACTCTGCTTCCTGCCGGATAGACGGTAGTTTGCGCAGTCCGGTATACTTCACTATAAAGTCCTCGGAGGCAGCGTTCTCTTCGCCGTTGAAGATGATGCCGGCCACCTGAACTTTCCGGTAGCGCAATACCTCCGCCGTGAGCAAAGTATGGTTAATGCTGCCCAGGTAGTTTCGCGAGACTAGCACTACCTCCAGCCCCAACTGCTGCACCAGGTCCAGCATCAGGAAGCGCTTGTTGAGGGGCACCATCAGGCCTCCGGCGCCTTCCACTACGAGGTTGTTCTCTGTATGCGGCAGCTTCATACTATGCACGTCTATCTCTATCCCTTCTGCAGCAGCGGCGCGGTGTGGGGAGGCAGCCATTTTCAGGCGGTAAGCTTCCGGGTGAAACACGGAGGCAGCGTTAGATACCAGGCTCATAACAGTGTCGGTATCTGTAAAGTCCAGGCCACCTGCCTGCACAGGTTTCCAGTAATCGGCCTGTAGGGCTTCAGTCAGGATGGCGGCAGCAACTGTTTTGCCCACATCCGTTCCGATGCCGGTAATAAAATAACTTTTCATAATCCTTTGGCTATGGCCTTCACGAGGCCGTCAATTTCCTGTAATGTATTATATGCATGTACTATTACCCGAAGCCGCTCCTGGCCTTTCGGCACTGTCGGGCTCAGCACGGGGCGCACATCAAATTGCTCTGCCTGTAAAAACGAAGCAAACTCTTTCAACTTCGCGGTTCCACCATCCTCCATAAAAACAGAAAGAATGACACTTTCTGCGGGAGTACAGCGGATGCCATGTATCTTATTCAGTTGCTCAGATAAATGGCGGGCCAGCAACTTTACCTGCCGGCGCTCTTTTTCCAGTTCCGGCAGCAGGCTATAAGCGCACTTTAGTGCTACCAGCGCATGTGTCGGCAAGCCGGTGGTATAGATAAAGGCACGGCTGTAGTTGATAAGGAAATCGCGCAGCACCTGCGGCCCTACCACAGCAGCCCCGTGTGCGCCCATTGCTTTGCCATAGGTGATTACCTGGGCAAACACCTGGTTTTCCAAACCCAGTGCCACCGTTAATCCCTCACCCTTTTCACCGTAGAGGCCCACAGCATGTGCCTCATCCACTATCAATGCGGCATTCGCAGCCCCGCACAGTTGCGCCAACTCTGAAAGCGGTGCCTTATCACCCTCCATAGAGTACACCGATTCCACCACCACAAAAACCTGCCCTAAAGCAAGCCTCAGCTTCTGCTGCAGGTCCTGCACATTATTATGCCGGAAACTGTAGCTTTTCGCGAAGCTAAGGCGCAAACCATCTTTCATAGAAGCATGACTGGCCTCGTCGTAAAAAACGGTGTCGCCGCGCTGAGGCAAGGCAGACAAAAGACCGACGTTAGCCACATAGCCGGAGTTAAACAGCAAGGCTGCCTCCCCACGGTGATACTGGGCTATCGTTTTCTCTGATTCTTCGAATAGCGTATTGTTGCCAGATAAGAGCCGGGAGCCGGTTGCCCCCAACGGTAAGTGGCTGTACTGCTGCTCTGTTTCCTTTATAAGTGCCCGAAGTTTTTGGGAGCGGGCCAGGCCTAGGTAATCGTTAGAACAGAAGTCGGTGAGGCCGGAGGTTGTTTTTAGCTGGCGCAGGTTGTCCTGCGCCGCCCGGTCCGCCAGCTTTTGCTGTAATCGTTTATGCAGGTCCATAGGCGGCTGTTACACCGTCTCTGGTTGTATTTCTTCTTTGAAAGATTTTCGCGGGGACAGGCCCAGCAGTTGGAACATAGCTTTGTCCTGGTCGAAATCAGGATTAGGCGTGGTCAGCAGCTTTTCTCCTGTAAATATGGAATTTGCGCCAGCAAGAAAGCAAAGCGCCTGCTCTGTGACGTCCATCTGTTCGCGGCCAGCCGAGAGGCGTACCATTGTTTTCGGCATCAGGATACGGGCTGTGGCAATCATACGCACCATTTCCCAGACAGATACACGCGGCTGATTTTCCAAAGGTGTCCCTTTTACCGGTACCAGCGCATTAACCGGCACCGATTCCGGATGCTGCTCCAGCGTAGACAGGGTATACAGCATGCCAATACGGTCTTCGTCTGTCTCTCCCAAGCCGATGATGCCGCCGGAGCAAACAGAGATGCCCGCTTTCCGCACATTGTTGATGGTTCCTAAGCGGTCATCGTACGTGCGGGTTGTAATTATTTTGTCATAGTGCTCTTCGGATGTGTCGAGGTTATGGTTGTAGGCGTACAGGCCGGCTTCTTTCAGCCGCTCTGCCTGGTACTCATTCACCATACCCAGTGTACAGCATACTTCAAGGCCAAGTTCATTTACGCCTTTCACCATGTCCAGCACCTTATCAAAGTCGCGGTTGTCGCGCACTTCGCGCCAAGCAGCACCCATGCAGAAACGGGTAGAACCGCCTTCCTTCGCACGGCGTGCTGACGCCAACACCTGCTCCTGTTGCAGCAGCTTATGCACGTCCACGCCTGTATTGTAACGGGCTGCCTGCGGGCAGTAGGCGCAGTCTTCAGAACAACCACCGGTTTTCACAGATAAAAGCGTACAAACCTGCACCTCGCCAGTTGCCTGGTACTGCTTGTGCACCTGGGCTGCTTCCACTATCAACTCCAGTACTGGTTTATAATAAATTGCTTTTATCTCCTCCAGACTCCAGTCGTTTCGGAGGTCTGTGTTCAGTCCGTTTTGGCTCATGCTGCTCGTGTTTAGGTTACGAAGGTAATTTGAAGATTTAGGAATTAAAAATCAAAGATATGGGCAGGTTTAGTGGATAATAAGCTAAGTAGTTCAGCAGGTGGTGGTTTTCTGTGGAAAAATTGGTTTGTGAATTTGTTGACATTCTTATGCTACAGGGCCTTTCTGAATTTTTAGCTACGGTCTGTGCTGCTTGCTCGGTTCATGGTGTTTTTTAAGCCATGCAAGTAACTTTTTATATGCTTTATTGAACTTGGCTAATTAGCTGGGCTTGACATTTAAAGCATTAACACAGCGTTGGATATGCTACGGATTGAAGGCGATAGGATATACTTCTGATAATAAAACTGAACTATTTAAAATATAACAGTATATTAGATTAATTCTAACTGAAGCTTCATTTGAAAATCTTCGCTTATGTTATCCACTCAATCAGTACAACCTATCGAAAAGCGCCCAAAGGGAATCAGAATTTCACCAATGGTGATCACAAAAACGCTGGCATCCATTGTTGTTTTTCTAATCATCGCGTACGTGGCCGGCATGTATTATGAACATCGTTTTCATCCCCAGTACCCAACACTTGCTTATCAACTGGTGCGGACTTTCGACCTGAATTGGGAAGAGAATGTACCAGCCTTTTTTTCAACTGTTATATTGCTCCTGGCGTCGTTACTGCTGTATGCAATCTATTATCTGAAAAAAACTCATGATAATGAAAAGAGAAAATGGGGTGTACTGAGTTTTGTGTTTCTTTTTATGGCTGTTGATGAGAACCTTCAAATTCATGAGTACATGAGTGAAGTTGTAAGACCAATGCTCTTCAGCGATTTTTCTGGGTTACTTTATTGGGCGTGGGTGGTGCCTTATGCAGTATTAGTGCTGGCAGCAGTAGCGTTCTTTATGCCTTTTGTACTGGGGCTACCTACAAAAACCAAAGTACTCTTTATTTTTTCAGGTGCTATGTTTGTGGCAGGGGCTATTGGGATGGAGCTTTTTGAAGGATACTTTTATGTCAGGTACGGGTATACTCACATCTACAACCTGGTGCTTTATTGTTTGGAAGAAATGCTGGAGATGAGCAGCGTGGTGATTTTTATCTATGCTTTGCTGGACTACCTGACATTGTTGATGGCGCATTTTTATTTTGGTCACAATGAACACCAGGTAGGGATGGCGGAACTTGAACACAAGTCCGAAACATCTGATATGACTGTTACACCTTAAGCCTGGCCTCCTTGTCCAGACCTAGAAGAACGATTTACACATCAGAATCTATCTTAAAAAAAGCACCCCTCTCAGGGTGCTTTTCGATATTTTGCAGGTTTAGTTTGCCTTCTCCTCCTCCTGTACCTGGCCGTTGCGGTATACAACCGTCTTCAGTAGTTTTCCTGCCTCATTGAAGTACTTCCAGCTACCTGTTTCCTTGTTGTTTCGGAACTGACCTGTAACCTCCGTTTTGCCGCTCTCAAAGACCTGCTTGTATGGGCCAAAACGCAGCCCGTCCTTATGGTTGGTTTCAGACTTTAGCTTGCCCGACGGATAAAATTCTGTACGGACGCCTACTGCCTTATTCTTCTCATACTTTACCGTTGTTTTAACTGCACCGTTCTCATAATAGGTCAGGCGGTCGCCGGTAAGCAGGTCGTCTTTGAACGTTTCACTTACCTGTACCTTTTTACCAGGAGCATCGAAATATATTTTCCAGGTGCCGCTGCGCTTCTTGTCTTTGAACTGCTCCTCAGCCTTTATATTGCCGGAGGCGTAGTAGGAGGTAAGCTTGATGTCGCTGCCGTCATTGCTGTAATTAGCTTCTTCACGCAGGCTGCCGTCTTCATAGAAGAATTGCGTCAGCCCGGAAGGGTTGCCGTTTTTATAGTTAATCACACTGCGCGGTTTGCCGCTTTCGAAATATGCTTTTGATGGCCCGTGCATTTTGCCTGCCACAAAGCCTCCCTCTGTGCTTATATTCCCGGATTTATAGTAGCTCTTGAAAGTCCCATCCTTCTGTCCGGCCACGTTGTTTACCTCCGTTTGCAGTTGCCCATTGTCGAAGTAGGTTTTGTAGGAGCCTTCCAGCATACCGTTTCGGTATACAGCATCTGTTTCCAGGTTACCATTCGGGTGATAGGTTTTGGCAGGTCCATTTTGCTTGCTGTCCTGGTAGGTTATTTCTGATTTTGGTTTACCGGTAGGGTAATACTCGCGCACCAGCCCCTCCGGGAAACCGTTCACGAACGAGGTTTCTGTCTTGAGGGTCCCATCAGGGTAGAAGGTTTTAAATGCCTTGCTCTGCTTATCATTTTCGTAGCTTCCTTCCTGCAGCAGCCGGCCGTCTGGCTGGTACGCCTTGAACGGTCCCTGCTTTACATCCATAATATACGTTAGCTGGAGCTTTGGACTGCCACTCGGGTAAAACTCTGTATAAATACTGTCTTTTTTTCCCTCCACAAACTTCATCAGCGCTTCGCGCTCTCCGGTAGGGTAGTAGCGGTTGTAATAACCTACAATAGCGGAATCCGGCATGATGTAGTACTCCTCCTTTACCAACGTATGGGCTTCGTCGTGGAAGGTGGTAACTTTTGTCTGTGCTGTGGCAAAGTTTTGCAGCAGGCACAGTGCAGCGGACAACAGCAGTAATTTATACATGAGTGGTTTTAGCAGTTTGGTATATGAAAGCGCCTGAATTAGCTTTTGCACAGTACGTTGAAAGGAACAACAACAAACAGGCGCTAAGGATTCAATCAGGTGCAGCTTCCCGGCTAAGCTTTATGATATGCTGATACCTAAAAAAAGAAGCCTTACGCAATGAACGTAAGGCCTCCTGCAAATTGTATGCCCGAAGGCTATCTTACATTTTTTCGATTACGATTGAAGAGGCGCCGCCACCGCCGTTGCAGATACCTGTCACGCCGATTTTACCACCTTTCTTGTCCATCACGTTGCACAGGGTAACCAAGATGCGGGCACCAGAGGCTCCGAGGGGGTGGCCGAGTGATACAGCACCACCAAACACGTTCACGTTGCCACCCTCCAGGCCTAATTTCTGGTTATTAGCGATGGATACCACAGAGAAAGCTTCGTTTATTTCGTAGTAATCTACTTCAGACGCATCCACACCGGCATGCTTCAGGGCTTTTGGTATAGCCAGCGAAGGGGTGGTGGTAAACCAGATGGGGTCCTGCTCTGCATCGGCAAAGCCCAGTATCTTCGCAACTGGCTTCAGGCCAAGCTCCTCAGCTTTCTCCTTGCTCATGAGTAGCACTGCAGCAGCACCATCATTCAGGGTGGAGGCGTTGGCAGCGGTTACTGAGCCTTCTTTATCAAACACCGGGCGCAGGCCAGGTATTTTGTCGTAGTTTACTTTTCTGAACTCTTCGTCCTCCGACACCACAATCGGATCTTTACCACGCTGTGGAATCTCCACGGGCACGATCTCATCCTTCAGTAAACCGGCTTCAGTCGCCTCAGCTACTTTTTTGTAGGAGTTGATGGCATACTCATCCTGCATCTCGCGGGTAATCTTCATTTCGCGGGCGGTGTTTTCAGCGGCATTTCCCATATGGAAGTCATTGTATACATCCCACAAACCGTCTTTCAGCAAGCCGTCTGTCATCTGGCCGTGGCCAAGCTTGGCACCAAAGCGGGCTTTCTCCAGGTAATAAGGCACATTCGACATGCTCTCCATACCACCTGCCACAATCACATCTTTATGCCCCAGCATAATCGCCTGCGAAGCGAACATGATGGCTTTTGCACCAGAGGCGCATACTTTGTTCACCGTGGTACACTCTACTTCGTGTCCGAGCCCGGCAAAAATGGCGGCCTGTCTGGCAGGCGCCTGGCCTACGTTGGCAGAAATCACGTTACCCATAATTACCTCCTGCACAAGGCTCTTATCTACACCTGCTTTTTCGAGGGCTCCTTTGATGGCGGCGGCACCCAGCTGTGTTGCCGAAAGGCTGGCCAAAGCACCTCCGAAACTACCAATCGGGGTTCTGACAGCCGAAATAATATATACTTCTTTCGTTTGCATAGTTTTATAATTGCTTTTTTGTCAGGTGAAGTTACCATGTTTCAGGCGTAAAACCAAACGATCGTTAGGCAATGGCAGCTGCCCTTATTTCAATCCCGGACCTAAGCTTTAACATTAAACCTACCATCCACTTAAGTGTTTTCCCAAGTCTTTTAAACACTCCCGGCTTCTGTCAGTCCGCATACCCATCCAGGCTCTCCAGCGGCTGATTTGTTTTCATAAACTGTCCTGTTCCGAAGGCTACTTCTTTTCCCCGGTCATTGTAAAGTGTCGATTCGGCTACATAAAGGTTTTTGCCAGTTGAACGAAGTGTGCCCACAGCTTTAAGATTGCCACCTGTAACGGGGCGCAGCAGGTTTAACTGGAAGGATGAAGTGACTACAAAAACATCCTGTACGACAGAGGCCACGGCAAAGTAGGCGGCGTCATCAAGTAGTTTGAAGTAAATAGCGCCGTGCATGGCATTCGCGCCATGAAAATATTTTGGCTCTATTGGTAGTGTCAGTTCCGCTCCGGAATGGCTCACGCTGATGCTGCTGCCACTAAAAAACTCCTGCACTTTTGCCTTATGGTAGAGCCGCTCCAGCCGGCGGTAATGTTCTGTTGCTTCCATGGTTTCTATCTCTTCTGATTGCCCGGCAAGTATAAGCAATCTGTAACAGAATCAGCAGGCAGCTTTGTAAGAGTTAAAAACTGTGAAGCAAGAATATGGGGTAGGAGGATCCGGTATAGCAGTAACAGTGGGGAAAAAGCCAATGTTTTTGCATCTGAATCAGGCATACGGAGCAGCAAGAACCAGAACATTACTTTTTACCAGTTCGGTTTAGTGCGGTCCGGTGACTTCGTTGATTTTTTAGGCAGTTGTTGAATGTACTGAAGCTCGGCACTCCGTATAGCATCCAGCAACAGCCGTGCCTTTTCAGGGCTCATGTTTACTTGCTGAAGCCGTGCCCTCCGTGTTTGTGCCCGTTGATCATCTTCTGAAACTCCCTCCGCACTGTTGCTGCGTGGCCACTGCTGCGCATCAGTCTGCCCGTCTGGGTTCATTCCTTCTGTTTCACCCTGGGAGCTTCCGCTGCTCTGTTCTCTTTCCTGGTTGCCTGTTTGCTCACTACGGTTATTGTTCTGGATGCCCGAACCGTTATTACGGGGTTGTGGCTCACCACTTGTATCAGGCTGCGGTTTTTCTATTTCTTCCTCTGTATCGCCGTTAGCGTCCGGGGTATTTTCAGGCTGTGGTTCCAAAGCCTCTTCTGCCGGAGGGGGAGGCGCGATACTATCCTGTTCCGCCTGGGTTTCTGCGGGTGCTGGAAGTTCATCTGCAGCAGTGTCTTCAGTTGCTTCTGGGTGTAGTGTGAGGTGCTTTTTCAGGAGCTCAAAATTGTATCGGGCGGCCTCGTTTTGCGGCTCTGCTATCAATGCCCCTTTGTAAAGCGCGAGCGCCTGCCTGTACTTTTTCTGTTTAAAAGCAATGTTGCCGAGCTGCAGGTGTGCAACTGCTTTAAGGTGCTGTGAGGGGTGGTCTGCCAGCAGGCGGTACTCTGCTGTCGCCTGCGGCAACAGGCCTGCCTGATAATAAGCATGAGCCAGGTTCAGCTGCAACTGATTATCCTTTACCTCCAGGTCGTGGAGCAGGTATTCATAGGCGGCAATGGCCTCCGTATAATCCTGTTGCTTATAGGCTGTGGCGGCGGTTTTGGCATACTCGTTCAGGCGTGAGATGGTATTTAACCCACCGCTCAGCAAGGAAACAAGGAAGAAGACGAATAGTATCGGCTTCATATGCGAATCAGTTTGATAGTCATTAAAACATCCAGCACGATCAGGACCAGCGCCAGCGCCAGCGGGTAAATATACTTATTTGCCGTCACATCAATGGTTTTACTCTCCCGAAGCTCGCCCTCAATGTTGTTGATGGCGCTGACAAGCCTGCTCACCTCACTTACCCGGTCGCTTACCTCAAAGTACTGTCCCCCGGTTAGGCTAGCCAGCTGCACGAGGGGCTCCGGGTTCAGGTAAGTAGTCACGGTACGGTTCTCACTGTCCTGCAGGTAACCACGGCCTACGGGTATCCGGCTGCCATCGGTGGTGCCGATACCAAGAGTATACACCCTGATATTCTGCTCCCGCAGCTGCTCTGCCAAGGCCTCAACTTCTCCCCCAAAATCTTCTCCGTCACTAATCAGTACCAGCAACCGGGCTTTCTGTTCGTCGGCCTCCGGGTTATTGTCCTGCCGCAGTTTTTCTAAAGTCAGCTGTAGCAAGGGTGCATAGTCGGTGCCGGAGTGGGGCAGGAGACTGGTGCGGAGCGTCTGGGTGTAAAGCTGCAAGGCCCTTTGGTCGTAAGTGAGCGGACTCTGAACAAAGGCTTCGTCTGAAAAAACCATTAGGCCGACTCGGTCGGAGTTAAAGCGAGTAATCAGACGCTGGATTTCATGCTTGGCTTTCTCCAGTCGTGATGGCTGCACATCCGTAGCATTCATCGACTGCGACAAGTCTACAGCGATGTACAGGTCTTTGCCAATGGTCCTGATTTCTTTCTTCATTGCTCCAAAGGAGGGACCGAGTATGGCGATGATAATGAGCAGCACATACAGGTGACGCAGCACGAACTTAACCCACACAATGTGGGGCCGCTGACGAAAGAAAAGCGCTACCCGCCGTACACGCAGCAAATAGCCTACATAGAGTCCAAAGAAAAGGACGCCGAAGAGTATTTCGAGCAAGGTGATCGTTTGGTACCAGGTCATTTCTTATCTAGAGCGGCAGCCTGAATGGTGTCTGTACTTCTGAAGTTGCCATTACAAATATACTTGTTTAGCCTCCACAGCAGGGCAGGAGAGGCTTCTTTTTTAAACTGTATCCTGTTTTACAACGAGTGGATTCCTGTTTTCTGCTTTGGTTATTGTAGGTAAATATATTTTTCAAAAACCATGCCCGCAGCAAGCAGAAAGAAATCAGCTAGTTAACCTGGGTTGCCGGAACAAAATGAAGAGCGTTGGCTTAAATTTTCAGGGCAGCTATTGCAGCATAAAGGGTAATGTAGTATGTTTGCAATCTCATTAGCAGAATGAGCCCGGAGAGGTGGGTGAGTGGCTGAAACCAGCAGTTTGCTAAACTGCCGTACTCGTAAGGGTACCGGGGGTTCGAATCCCCCCCTCTCCGCAAGTGAATGAATAAAAAAAGTTGCAAAAACATTTTGAGACTTCGGAAAACTTCACTTATCTTTGCACCGCAATTAGTTGAAACAGCAACACCAAAGCTGTTTAAATTGAAAGCAAAAACAGTTCGGGGTGTAGCGTAGCCCGGTATCGCGCCACATTTGGGATGTGGAGGTCGTAGGTTCGAATCCTGCCACCCCGACTAAAAAATTTCGGAAGCAATTCCGAAATTTTTCGTTTAAGGGATAGGGGAAACTCTTTCAAAAACGATGGTCTCGTAGCTCAGCTGGATAGAGCAACTGCCTTCTAAGCAGTAGGTCTTTGGTTCGAATCCAAACGGGATCACATTGAATACAAATAAAAACCCTCTCTACTGGCTGTAGAGAGGGTTTTTATTTTGATTTGCTATACATGTAGAACAAGCTGTTCTACATGTTTTAGATTTTGTTCTACATGTGAAACTTTCGAATTCCTTCGAAAGTTTATATAAATTTTAATGCCACTTATACTAAGAATAGCCTTTTAACTATTAACAGGATTGGTATAGCAGCAGAAGGGGCAGCACAGGCTGATGCTGACAATTTTTTTGTAGAGAGGAAACAATGAATGCTATGTGCTGAAATTATCAATTAATAAGAATTGAGATTCTATTTTTTCTAAACAATCACTGTGAAATCATGTTGCCAAAGTAGCCAACTTTATGGGGTTAAAACAGTCATCAATCTTTTTGCCCTGATGGTACTGCGGTACAGGAAAAAACACACCCTTATTTGTTATTGATTTTGCTTTAGGTGCATGTTCTTCCTTTATGATAGATGGACTACCTTTGTATGAATTTATATGGCCGTCTTCGTCGGTTATCGCCTAGAAACCATCAAATAAGTCCTTATTCCTGTCAAGTAGTACTTCCCTAGCAACCTCTCTATTGAACATCCTATGTTTGTACGACGTCCCTTAGATACACTTTTCCCTTTTGTTGATCAGAGAGATAAATTATTTGCTATATAGGTTCAAAACCTAAACACCATTAAGGCGCTTACAGCGGCTGAAGACAATAAGAAAGCACCTAAGCTTCTGTTTATGACTTACCAAGTACAGATTTGATTTATATCACAGCTGTGGGAGAGCGTCTACTTTTAGCAGATGGATTACCAAGGCACTATTGCTGGGGCAAAGGATAGCTACTGTTTGTATTTAGCTGTTCTACACAGCCATGTGAACTTCCTTCTATTGACTGTCTCACTTCTACCGTATGAAAGCTACTTTTGACTTTAGCAAACTTAGACTATTTCGTCATATCTTTTAAGCCTTTCGTCACATTTAGTTGATGTCCTTCTACATTTTGTATACCCTTGCTCATAACAGATCAGGGTGCTACAATTTTATGCATCACTATTACCATAAGACTATATAAAATACAACTATGAAATTAACAATCAAAAACATTTCCAAGGCTTTTCCGAACGGAATCCAGGCGCTAAAAGATGTTAGTCTGTCCATTCCAGCAGGTATGTACGGTCTGCTGGGACCTAACGGCGCAGGCAAGTCCACGCTCATGCGCATCCTAGCAACACTACAGGAGCCGGACCAGGGAAGCATTCAGCTCGGTGATATTGATGTGCTGCACCAGAAGGACGAGGTGCGCAAGACGCTTGGCTATCTGCCCCAGGAGTTTGGAGTATATCCGAAAGTAAAAGCGGAAGATTTGCTCGATCACTTCGCCGTACTCAAGGGAATCGCCGGCCGCCTGGCGCGTCGTGAGGTCGTAGAGGCGCTGCTCCGGCAGACAAACCTTTGGGAGGTGCGCAGGCAGAAGCTCGGCGGCTTTTCTGGCGGTATGCGGCAACGGTTTGGGGTGGCAGTAGCTCTGCTGGGAAACCCGAGACTGATGATTGTGGACGAACCTACGGCCGGGCTGGACCCGGCTGAACGCGTGCGTTTCCTGAACCTGCTCAGTGAACTGGGTGAGAATAGCGTGGTGATTCTCTCCACCCATATTGTAGAAGACGTAAGTGAGCTGTGTACCCGGATGGCCATCATCAACCGGGGTGAGATTCTGCTGGAGGCCGAGCCGCTACGGGCTGTAGAGGAACTGCATGGGCGAATCTGGACCCGGGTAGTTGAGAAGCGCACGCTACTTGAGTTAGAGCATGAGCATAAGATTATCTCCACAAAGCTGCTCAGCGGGCGCACCATGGTACACATCTACAGCAACGAGAGGCCCGGCAACGGCTTTGAGCCAGTGGAGCCTGACCTGGAAGACGTGTACTTCAGCACCATGGCGGGTTACTTTGGACATCGCTGTGAGCAGCCGGAGAAGGAGGTAGTGTCATGAAGTTCTGGGAGTTCTTCCGCTTTGAGCTTACCTATAGGGTTCGCAGCGTCTCGACCTGGATCTACTTTTTCGCGTTCCTGGGCCTCTCCCTGTTGATGGTGGAAAATGTCCTGGTACAGGAGGCGAAGGGAAGCGGCAACACAGGAAACAACTTCCACGTCAATGCGCCTTTCCTGATTTCCTTTGCTATGGTCTTTTTAAGCATGATCGGTATGGCTGTTACGGCAGGGCTGTTCAGCGATGCCGCCGTACGGGATTTCCAGACGCGTATGTACCCGCTCTTTTTTACTGCTCCTGTCAGTAAGGCTGCCTACCTGGGCGGCCGCTTTCTGGGGACCTTCGTCATCAACGCGCTGCTAACAATGCTCTTGCCCCTGGGACTGATACTTGGACTGCAGCTACTGGACCTGGAGCCAGAACTGCTCGGCCCTTTCCGACTCGAAGCTTTCCTGCAGCCTTAATTTGCTATCTTGCTGCCCAACATGTTCGTCACCGCAGCGATTCTGTCCGCCATCGCGGTGCTGAGCCGGCGTGCATTGGCAAGTTACGTCGGCGGGTTGGTCCTTTTTCTTGGCAGCCTGTTTGCCGCAGAGGCACTAGTAGAGCAAACGGCACTCCGGGAGGTGGCGGCGCTCATAGATCCCTTCGGTTTCCTGGCGGTACGCGAGCTGATCACTTATTGGACACCCTTTGAGCGGAACACGCAGCTTGTCGAGCTGAGTGGTGTGCTGCTGTGGAATCGGTTGATTTGGGTCACTTTTGGTGTTTGCATGCTCGCCTTCCTCTATGTCCGCTTCCGGTTTGGGCACGAAGCAGAGCGGGGAACTAAAAAACAGAAGGCCACTTTAAGCGGCCAGGAGGTGGTACTGGAACGGACAACTCCCCTGATTGTACCGTTTACTGTGAAGGCCTATACGTTTGATGTGCGGGTCCGTCAGGTGCTTACCATCGTGCGGCGCTCTTTTGGGGAGATTTTCGCCAGCCGGTTTCTGCTCTTTATCGCGGTGGCATGCCTCCTCTTTCTCTTTGTTGCCGGCTGGGATGCTTGGGTCGTTTTTGATACCCCCACCTGGCCCGTTACCTATGTGGTTGCCCGGGAGGTTTTGGGGCAGCTTCCCCCTCTCATTTACATCTTGGTGGTCCTTTTCTCCGGGGAGCTGGTCTGGCGCGAGCGGGAGGTGGGCATGAGCGAGATTACGGATGCGATGCCGGTGCCGAACTGGGTCCTGCTCTTTGGAAAGTTCGGAGCACTCATCCTGGCGCTCGCAGCACTGCAGGCTGTGCTGATGGCGGGAGGTATCCTGTTGCAGGCGCTCAAGGGCTACTACAATTTTGAGCTCGGGCTATATGTGCAGATTCTTTTCGGAATACAGTTGGCCGACTACGCACTGTGGGCGGCGCTGGCGCTGCTCGTGCACGTGCTTGTGGACCAGAAGTATATTGGCCATCTGGTTTTCGTGCTTTATTATGTCTTCTTCAGCTTCGGAAGGCGCCTGCTGGGAATCGAGCATAATATGCTGCTCTATCCCGCTGCCCCCGGCTGGACCTACTCGGACATGAGCGGTTTCGGGCCTTTTCTCTCACCTTACATGTGGTTCAAGCTCTACTGGGGAGCCTGGGCGCTGCTTTTCGCGGTGTTAGCCAACCTCTTATGGAGACGTGGCTGGGAGAGTGGCATGCAGCGCAGGCTGCGAGAAGCGGGTACGCGTTTTACGCGTCCCGCCGCACAGTGGGCGGCTGTTGCCGGTTTGCTCCTGCTCGGGTTTGGCGGGTTTGTCTTCTACAACACCAACGTGCTCAATGATTATCGCCCCTTTGATGAACGGATAGCGCGACTTGCTGCGTACGAGCGGCGCTATAAGGAGTATGAGGATGCCCCGCAGCCACGCATCGCCGGCTCCAGCTACCATGTTGAGATATACCCTGAAAAGCCTGCCATCGCACTGCGCGGCACCTATCTCCTCCATAACCTGACTGCTGTACCGATAGACTCTGTCCACTTAATGGTCGATCCTGCCATAGAGCTAAGGGAGGTCAGCTTTGACCGTCAGGGCAGGCGGGTGCTGGAGGATAAGGTGCACGGCTATCACATTCTCGCACTCGAAAAGGCACTCGCGCCCGGGGATTCTCTGCGCTTGTCTTTCAATTCATACTTCAACTCACGTGGGTTTACCAACAGTGGGGCCGCTGCAGCGCTGGTGCGCAACGGCACTTTCATAGACTACGACCGGCTGCCGGTTATGGGCTATCAGCCGGAGCGCGAACTCAAAAACAAAGCGCTGCGCGAAGAACAGGGACTCGCACCACGCAAACCCACGCCATCGGTGTACGATGAGGAGGCGCGACGAACCCCTCCCCGTTATGCAGAATGGAATCACTCCGAATCGGTGATTGGTACAGACCTGAACCAGATTGCGGTCGCACCCGGCTCCCTGCGCAGGACATGGACGGAGAGTGGCCGACGCTACTTCCACTACAAGACAGACGTGCCGGTCAAAAACGTCTATTCTTTCTTCTCGGCGGACTATCAGGTGCTGGAAGACAAATGGAAGGATGTTCAGGTGCAGATTTTTTACCACCAGGCTCACCAATTCAACCTAAAGCGCATGGTCCGGAGCGTGAAGGCTTCACTGGACTACTACACGGAGCATTTCGGACCGTACCGCTACCCGCAGATTCGGATCGTTGAGTTTCCCCGACATGAAGGGGGATATGCCCGGGCCTTTCCCGGAACAGTGGCGTATTCTGAAGCCTTAGGTTTTATGGCGCGGGTGGAGGACGGTATTGATTATCCTTTCGTGGTTACGGCGCATGAGGTGGCGCACCAGTGGTGGGGAGGGCAGTTCGCGGCAGCCGACGTGCAGGGCAGGCGCGTGCTACATGAGACGCTGGCGCACTACAGCGCGCTGATGGTCATGGAGAAGACCTACGGCCCCGGGAAGGTGCGCCAGTTGCTCGGCCAGTTCCAGCACCGCTACCTTGTCGGCCGCCAGAACCGTGGGCACCTGGAAGTGCCGCTTCTGCTGTCGGACGACCAGGATTACATCCACTACGACAAGGGGGCTGTGGTGATGTATGCCTTGCGCGACTACATTGGCGAGGAGCAGGTCAACACCGCGCTGCGGCGCTTTCTGGAGAAGCACCGCTACAGCCAGGCACCCTATCCTACGACGCTTGACTTACTGCAAGAACTGCGCACCATTACGCCTGATTCACTGCAGTACCTGCTCAAAGACCTCTTTGAGGAAATCACGGTCTGGGACATGCGTACCAGGCAGGTGCTGGCCGAGCCAGCAGACGGGGGGTACCGTGTAACTCTAGAGATGGAGGGTGCCAAGATGAAGGCAGACAGTATTGGTCGCGCAAGACAAGTTACTATGGATGACCTGGTCGAGATAGGCCTCTTTGCTGCTGCCGGAGAGGGGGAGGAGCGGGGCAAGCCGCTATACCTACGAAAACATCACCTCCGTAGCGGCAGGCAGACGATTACGGTCACAGTTCCGCAAATGCCGGCAAGTGCAGGTATTGACCCGTACCACAAGCTAATTGAATGGACGCGGGAGGACAATGTTATAGAGATAACGCCGGGAAAAGGGGAGTAGCACATTTGTCTGAAAAGAGTAAGAAGTACAAAAAGGTTCCTCTAAGCTAGCCGCAGCCTTTATAGGTCTGCAGGGCGAATTCAGTAGTTTTGGCACTTGATATTATTATGTTGGGGTTATGCCTTTATGCGGTCGCATCTTCTGCCGCGCGAAATCTCGGTAGAACAGTGCATTTTTTATCAAGGCCCATAACGACAATTATGTACAATAGAATCTTGAGCAAGCAGAAGCTGTAAACACCATCATGCTTTGCGTAGCAGGTGTTATAAGCGGAATTGCCCCATTACCCTGAATTGCTCCCGTTCCTTTTGATACATTCGCGGGAGGGGCCGACAACTTCACTGGCTCCGTTACCTAATAGGCAGCATATTGGTTGGTCTATACCAAAAAAGCTTCTTGAACGCCTAACAGCCCGCTATAGCATCCTTCTGCTTTTATGCTTCTCAATGTAGGTGATTTGCTCGCGGACCAGCTCGCCTAACCGCTTCAGCAGCCTGAACTTGATGGCCTGGCATTCCAGTACCTGTTGGATAGGCAGGTCCTGTTCTATCTTCTCATCAAGGTGCTTAAGGCGATGAAGTATCTTGTTTCTGTCTAAGCTTTCTTCATCGCTGTCCTGAAAATGTTTCCTGGTAATCCTGTCATAGATGGATTTTAGTTTTTAGAGGAGCTGCAGAAATCGGCTGGCCTGAGCAGCGCCGAACTCCGGATCGTGCTGCTCAGTTCCTCCACGCACGCCCTTGATGTGGCAAAAGCAAAGGAATACCCGGTCATTGATTTCATCCAAAAGCCCCTTACCCTGGAGAAGCTGTCCCGGTTTTTGTGACAACCACCTGCAGCCTGGCCCTGCGCTACGGTCATGCCCTGGGTAGAGAGGAGCTTACATCCACGGATAATGACTGAAGGGCTCAAACCTTATAAAACAGGAGAGACTCCTCCCAAATGGAAGAAGCCTCTCCTGTTTTTCCTAATATCGCTTATACCTCAGTTATACGGCAGCACTATTCTTTGGTTAAAGAGCTATAAAGCAAACAGGCAATGCATCAGTAGATAATGCTCCGCAGCTTTTCCTTTGTGAGCGGCTTTTGCAGAAACGTTGCCGCCAGCTGGTTCTTGCCTTGCGCTATCTCCACCGGGTTGTGGCTTGCCGTGAGCAGCACAATCCTGGTGTCAATCAGGTTCACATGGCCGTTTTGTCCAACTTCTTTCAGAAAGTCAAAGCCGTCCATGACGGGCATGTGGATATCGAGCAGGATAAGCTGGGGAAGCTTTGCCTGCTCCTTTGCTTCTCTCAGCATTTCTAAGGCCTCTTGCCCATTTTGTGCAGTAAGGATGCGGAAACTGCTGTCCATGCCGCTGAGCAGGCGCCTGGTCAGGAAGACGCTGGCTGCATCATCATCAATAATTAGAATGCTATCAATTGGCTTCATGGAGTCGGGAATACTGTGGTTATACCAGATAGCCTATCTACCTATAAAAGTTCAAAGTTAATGGATGTGATGTAATGTGCTCGTAGTAAAAGTACGTACATGAATCCCAATATTTACGTAATTTCAAGGCAGTGTCCGTTCTCCCTATTTTTTAGTCAGGTAAATGCCTGAGCATTTTCTCATTTGCCTTATCATACCCATTTCCTTTAAAGTGCAGCCACGCCTTTATTTGTCGTGGCCGGCTTTTAGGTTGCCGCTATCCCGGAAGAACACCCTGAAAGTGGCCCCCTCATTCACCTTGCTTTCAACCTCAATCCTTCCGCCGGCATTCTCAACTATCTTCTTGACGATGTACAAGCCCACACCCGTGCCCTCTACGTGGTCGTGGAGGCGCTTGAACATACCGAACAGTTTGCTTTTATCTGTGAGATCCATCCCCAGGCCGTTGTCCTTCACGGACAGCACCTGGTAGTTTTCCTGCAGATAGCAATCAATTTGTATCAACAGCTGGCGCTCGGGTGATCGGTACTTCAAAGCATTTGAAACTAAATTATAGACAATGCTCCGGGCATTTTTGGAGGAGAAGTCGATAAGCCCGCATTCCTGTATGGCCACCTGAATTTCAGCACCCGCTTGCTTAATCAGCAGAAATAGATCTGTCAAACAATGTCCTGCAACAGACACCAGGTTTCTAAAAAGTTCATATTAAAAAGCGGTGCTTGTTCACCGCTTTTTAATATGCAACTGCAAAACTGTAGTTCATCGGGAGACCGCAGGAAGTCCAAGGCTTCTGCCAGGGCACGTTTCTCTGCTCAGGCTGTGCCTGGTACTGTCGGGTATCTTTCAGTTTCCTTGCATTCAGAAACACCCTTGCCCAGGCCTCATGTGTCTCCCGCTCTTCCATTGTAAAAGCGTCGCAGAAGATCCAGGCACCGTGCGGTAAATCTTCAACTCGGGCATCTTCACGCGCTTGGCTGTTTTGTAAATCTTGAAGCCAACAGTGTACTTTGCTCCCTATTGCCTGCTTCCGTGGTACGTTGAGGTAGTTGCCATAGAAATTGCTTAGAGGCTGTGACAAATGGATAAGCCTTGATGATGAAGAAAGTGCGTCAGGTCCTGCACACGCCTGCGCTTGTTCGTGGACTGCAGCGCCTGGACTCCTTTGCTGCTAGCTACCTTCACTGCGCTGTCTGGTGATATAGTCGAGGTGCTTGTCTTCGGTTCTGTATGAGCAAACATTCAACATTAGGAAACGGGTCAGGGCTTTCAGAAAAGCAATGAAGCTGATTGGGACGGTAATAGGGTAGGGGGGCAGGTGTCCAGTATCGAGAACAATAAGTATCAGCCCTTCCTGGAGGGGGCCATCAGGCTGGCCACACATACCTAGACCTAGATGTAAATTCGCTATTGACCGGAAAGGAAGGGATGCTTATTTCAAAGGAGTAATACAGCGGCGAATGCTGGCAGCTACTGCAGGTAGAGAAAGAGAAGCTATAGGCCGAACTCAACAAATCTAATGCACAGGAGACCCTTCTCTTAAAGCACGGCATCTATGATACAATAATTTCCCTTAAACAAAATCAACATGCTTTATAACTTAGCTGGAAAAGTAGCGGTGGTGACCGGTGGCGGTGGTGTGCTGTGCCGTACCATGGTAATGGCCCTGGCCGCCCAAGGTGCCAAAGTGGCCGTGCTGGACCTGGAGGAAGAACTGGCCCAACAGGTGGCCGACGATATTAAGGCTGCAGGTGGCGTGGCCATTGCTGTTGCCTGCAACGTGCTGGAGGTGAATAGCCTCAGGGAAGCTCACCGGAAAGTGCGCCAAAACCTTGGCTCCTGCGATATCCTTATAAACGGTGCCGGTATTAATCACCCTAAAGGCACTACTTCCCACACCCATTTATTGTCAGATGATCTGGAGGTGACAGAAGGCATTAAAACCTTCTTTGACCTTGACCCTGAAGGCATCAAGTTTGTCTTTGACCTCAACTTTATCGGTTCACTGCTGCCTACCCAAGTTTTTGCCAAAGACATGGTAGGCAGGGAAGGGGGCTCCATCATTAACATCTCTTCGATGAATGCCTTCCGTCCGCTTACAAAGATTCCGGCTTACAGTGGCGCCAAGGCGGCAGTTTCAAATTTTACACAGTGGCTGGCAGTACACTTTGCCAAGGTGAACATCCGGGTGAATGCGCTTGCTCCCGGCTTTTTCCTTACCGAACAGAACCGCGCGTTGCTCACCACCGCCGATGGTAGCCTCACCGACCGTGGCAACACCATTTTAAGCCACACCCCCATGGGCCGCTTCGGCTCACCGGACGACCTGGCCGGCACACTGCTCTGGCTTTGCTCGGATGCCTCTGCCTTTGTGACGGGAGTGGTCGTTCCCATTGATGGCGGCTTTTCGGCATTCAGTGGCGTTTAAGGCCTGCCGTGGGAGTAAAACATAGATCAGTAAATATAAAAAGTTTAAATAATCAAGATTTATGCAGTTAGAACAAACCTGGCGGTGGTACGGTCCCAAAGATCCTGTATCGCTTTGGGACGTAAAACAGACCGGCGCTACTGGCATCGTAACTGCCTTGCATCATGTTCCGAACGGACAGGTGTGGAGCAAAAAGGAAATCCTGAAGCGCAAAGCCGAAATGGAATCTATTGGCCTTACCTGGTCTGTAGTGGAGAGTGTGCCAGTGCATGAGGATATCAAAAAGCGTTCGGGCAACTACAAGGCGTACATCGAAAACTACAAGCAGACCCTGCTGAACCTGGGCGCCTGCGGCATCGATATCGTGTGCTACAACTTTATGCCTGTACTGGACTGGACGCGCACCAACCTTGAGTACTCTATGCCCGACGGCTCTACAGCCTTGCGTTTCGAAGCAGACGCCTTTGCCGCTTTCGAACTTTACCTGCTCAAGCGCCCGGGTGCTGAAGCCTCTTATTCCGAAGATCAGAAGGCGAAGGCTTGGGCTTATCTGGGAACCTTATCTGAAGAAGGAAAACAACTGCTGGTCAGAAACATTATTGCCGGTTTACCTGGTGCCGAGGAAGGATATACCTTGGAAGAGTTTCTGAAAGTGCTGGCTACCTATGACGGCATTGGTACAAAGGAACTGAAGGGGAACTTATTTTACTTCCTGCACCAGATAATTCCGGCTGCCGAACAGGCAGGTGTGCTGATGTGCATTCATCCGGACGATCCGCCTTTTCCTATTCTGGGGCTGCCGAGAGTGGTGAGCACTGAAAAGGATATTCAAGAGCTTTTCGCTGCAGTAGACAGCCCGAACAACGGCCTTACCTACTGCACTGGTTCCTTTGGCGTGCGAGCAGACAACGATCTGCCGGGCATGGTAAAACGCCTGGGCCACCGCATTCATTTCGTGCACCTGAGAGCAACCCGCCGCGATGCAGAAGGCAGTTTCCACGAAGCCGACCACCTTGATGGAGACGTGGATATTTATGCCGTGATGAAGGCCTTGGTAGAGGAGCAGCAAAAGCGCATTACAGCCGGAAGAAAAGATGTACGCTTGCCTTTCCGTCCCGACCACGGTCATAAAATGCTTGATGACCTGCAGAAGAAAACCAATCCCGGCTACTCAGCCATCGGCCGTCTGCGAGGATTAGCCGAACTGCGCGGCCTTGAGCTGGGTATTCGCAGAAGCCTGTTGAACAGCCAGAAGTGGGATGTTGAGAAAGCACTAACACCTGCAGAATCAATCCTGTGAGGATAGGCTGCTTCATTCAAATGAAGCAGCCTATCCTAGTGAGATTATTTTCCCTCACTGAGTTCTTCTCGTTGTGGCCGCGTAGTAAGGAGCAAGACTTTCGGCAACGGCTCCGCATGGCGGGCAGACGCTTTACGAGAAATACAGTAGTTACCGCCGCCGTGGCATTGGTACTTGTGCTAACCTTTGGAGGCATGATCGTTTACAACATGTACTTGCTTGACACAAGTGATGCTTACTCAAGCGGGGAGGAGGAGTGGCGGGTCGAGTACGAGCTGCGCTATGGTAAGTATATGGGCATTCCGCAGCCTCGGGTAACAGCTACAAGCCTACAAGTCGAGATCTATCTCGAGCAGCGGGTAGTAGAGATCAGCGGGGCCTATCAACTCGTGAATAAGAGCGAATTGATGATCGATTCAGTACACGTAGCGACAGCATTGGGTGGCGAGACACGGTCGGTAAGATTGAACCTGCCTTTGAAAAGCGAATTTGTAGACGAGAAGCTCGGCCACCGGACCTACGTGCTGGAGAAGCCTCTCAGTCCTGGAGATTCATTGGGGATGGAGTTCAGGGTGCGTTACAACCCACTTGGTTTTTCCAGCACAGGTAAAGACCCTTCTGTAGCGCAGAATGGCACAAACTTCGGAGATTGGTTGCTTCCTGTCATGGGCTATCAGTCAGGCCGCGAGTTCCTTGATGCCAAACAGCGACAGCTACATGGGCTCAGGCCGCGCCCAGAGGTTCCACCACTTGATGACTCATTTGCGCTCATGGATGTTGCAGGTCAGGGGTGGGTTAAGTTCGAGGCCGTTGTAGGCACTGACGAAGGGCAGATGGCTATTGCGCCCGGTACACTGCGCAAGACGTGGACGCAGAACGGACGACGTTATTTTCAATATGGTTCTGGCGAGCCAATCAGAGGTAAATTTGGATTCTTCTCTGCCGCTTATGCAGTACGTAAGGGGCGGTGGAACGATACCGAAATCCAGGTCTTCCACCACCCCGGACATACCCTCAACGTAGATCGCATCATCCGTGGAACTCAGGCTTCGCTCGGCTACCTTACCCGGCAGTTCGGTGCCTATAAGCATCGCCAGATTCGGTTTGTGGAAGTGCCTGGCAACAGTCCAACCCTTTTTGCCTTTCCCACCAATATTTATTTCCAGGAGGGGTTTGCGCTCCTCAAGGCAGAGGAGGACCCAAGAGGTATAGACCTGCCGTTCGCAATTGTCGCACAAGAAGTGGCGCACCAATGGTGGGGCCATCAGCTTGCACCAGCAGAAGTCGGAGGGGCAGCACTGCTCACGGAGACGCTGGCCTGGCACTCAGCGCTCGAGGTGGTAGAGGCCAGCCTAGGCCCTAAGCACTTCGAAGGACTTATGAGTATGCTGAGAAGAGAATACCTGGCACCGCGCACACGGGCTTCAGAACCACTGTTGCGATCCATAACGAAGCTGCAGGTATACCGCAAGGGGCCTCTGGCGATGTACGCCCTACGTGAATACATAGGCAAGGAGCAGGTAAACAATGCCCTGCGGCGCCTGCTCGAAAAACACGGACCGGGTATAGCGCCTCTTTCGACCCCGCTTGACCTCTACCGTGAACTGAAGGCAGCCACCCCTGAGTCCCTCGATTACCTGGTGCACGACCTTTTCGCTGCAAATACCTTTTGGGATTTTGGAACAGAGTCGGCAACAGCCAGGAAAACCAATGCTGGAAACTGGGAGGTGACACTTGATGTGTGGGCGCGTAAAATGGTGATTGATGCTGAGGGTGTAGAGAAGGATGTACCCCTGAACGATTGGGTGCAGATTGGCCTGTTTGCTCCTGCCAACGAACTCAGCGGGTCGGATGAGCCTGTTTACATGAAAAAACATCGCATCCGCTCCGGAAGACAGAAGATTAAGGTGACGGTACCAGCCAAACCAGCCCATGCCGGTATCGATCCACGTTTCCTTCTCTTTGATTGGGAGATGAATAATAATGTAACGGATGTAAAAATTGAAGATTAATTCCTCTTTTGAAACCAGGGAACCTATACGACCTGAGAAAAATAGAAGTAGCGTAAGATACAAGCATTCGGATCAAAAATAAATGACATGGAAAGAGCGTTAGCTAATTCCAGCCTTCTAAAACATACTAATCGTTAAAATCTCTTAGCATTTTATAAAAAGTATCTGCATAGGTATCACTGATAGGAATAATTTGATCAGCTATTCTGATCCTGTTTTTTTCAATGTGTTCAATTTTATCGATGGCGACCATAAAGGATTTATGTACACGGGCAAATTTTTTGTCAGGTAGCAGTTCCTCTACCTTTGCAAAGCTTAGTAAGGTCATAATCTTTTCTTTAGCGGTGTGGATACGCAGGTAATCTTTCATCCCTTCAATAAATAAAATATCGCGGACAGCAATTTTCTGAATACTGTAACCTACTTTTATAAAAACGTATTCCTGCTCGTGTTTAGGTGCCGCGTTCGCTTCTATTTGCTCCAGCTGGTGCTGGGGGTTTGATTCCTGGTAGAGGCGTAGTACTCCCTTGTAAAAGCGTTCAAACGAAATAGGCTTTAACAGGTAATCCTTTACCTCCAGATCAAATGCCTTCAGTGCATATTGGTCATAGGCGGTTGTGAGGATGATCATCGGCTTTGGATTCAGCATTGGAATAAAACTCAGTCCGTCCAGGTCCGGCATATTGATATCCAAAAATAGCAGGTCGGGCTTGTCTTCGCTCATGTGTGCAACTGCCTCAAGAGGGCTCTCAAAGCTGCCTTTCAGCTCCAGAAATGAAACTTTTGCCATATACTTTTCCAGTATTTTCTGAGCCAGGTGCTCATCATCAATAATATAGCAGGTGAGCTTCTTTCTCATTAACTTGTGTCTGAAGATTGGTGATTTTTAACTCCACTGTGAAAACCTCATCTGTTTTGTTGATGTCAAGGCTATGCTGATTCGGATAAAGTAATTGCAGCCGTTTTTGAACATTCGCTAATCCAATGCCACCTGGTTCTTCCAATAAGTTAGCTCTTTTATTTCCTATTGGGTTCTGAAAAGTGACAACAAGTAAATTTTCTTCTATTGCCACTCTCACCTTGATAGCACCTGGTTTTAATCGGGGCGGACTATGTTTGTAGGTATTTTCCAGAAGATGGATAAATAACAATGGTGCTATATGGCAGGTCTCCGTATTTCCCTCCACCTGAAAGTTTACAACGGGTGTTGATTTATACCGGAACTGCTGCAGGCTAATATAGTCCTGCAAATAATTGATTTCTATGGAAAGTGGTACTGCAGAAGCGTTCGATTCATAAATCATGTAGCGCATTAAAGATGACAAACGCATCATTGCCTCAGGTGCGGCGGGATCCTGGGTATATACTAATGTATGGATGTTGTTGAGCGTATTGAACAGGAAATGTGGATTGATCTGTGACTTCAGATAGACGAGTTCTGTATTGATAGCCTGTTTCTCCAACTGCTCTTTCTTTAACGTATTGAGGATAAGGTTCTGCAGAATGACGACTAAAGAACTCACAATGATGAAAGCAAAAACAATCGGCATACTATCAACATAGTAAACCAGCAAATCCATCCATGTACTGATTGTTTCCTTAAAAAAGTACGCAAAAATCAGAAAGGGAAGGGGCCCCGTCAACAAGAGCCCGGTCAGGTGCGGGAAGTAGGCTTTATACTTTCTTTTATTCAGGTATTTTTTAAATATGAATAAATGCGCATAAAAAACATATAGCCCGATCAATAATGCCTGAGGCGTGCAGGGCCTGTCATTAATCAAAACCTCCCAGGTAAAATTCACAAAAGCAATGATCCACGGAATGATGTGAATAAGCGCTAATATTCTTTTAATTCTATCCATAAGACAAAGCTATTTTTTCCTGCCATTCCCCTTTGGTCTAATCTGCAAGAGCCAAATATAATCTACAAAATCAGTATTTGAATCTGTAAAGTGCTTTGGCAGAAGCAAAAGTAGTATTTGTCGATTTTTTTCAGTAGTGGTATATCGCTTTTTGCTTTCTGCATCGGTACCTGTTCTTTTGTTTTAGTGATTAGCGGGAAAGGTGAGAGGGCCTCACTTTACCAATCAAGAAGGTGAACAAATGGAAAGATCTGAAAGGACGTTTAGCAAGACAATTAAATTCTCTTACCTATGAAGACGCTTGTAATTTTAAGTATAATTTTTTTTATGGCTACTTCCGGTTTTTGTCAGAAAATAGAGTTACTGACGGTAGACCGCCTGAATGAGAGGATAAACCAGGGAAAGGATACTACCTACATTATCAACTTTTGGGCAACCTGGTGTGCACCTTGTATAAAAGAGCTTCCGCATTTAGAAAAACTGCAGCAGGAGAAACGCCGGGAAAAACTAAAAGTACTTTTAGTAAGTGTAGATGCTAAAGTCCGCTTGGCAAAATCTGTACTTCCATTCATAAAGAAGCGCGGACTACAGAACGAGGTTTTTCTTCTGGATGAGACAGACCAACAAGTCTATATAGACAGGATAGATAAATCCTGGAGCGGGGCCATTCCTGCAACTCTTTTCGTGAAAGGTAAAAAACGAAAATTTCTTGAAAAACAATTTACATATCATTCATTGCTAACGGAGTATCAATACTTTAAATAACAAAAATATGGAAATCTTTAAATTAATCAGTTTACTCAGTTTATTCTTATTTGTTGGCTGTGCTGACGAGGCACAGAAGGAGATCACCACGATTGAACCCGGTGCAACTGCCCCGTCCTTCAACCTTAAAAATATTGACGGGCAGTTGGTATCGCCTGAAAGTTATCCCGATGCCAAAGGATTTATCGTGGTATTTACTGCCAATACCTGTCCCATTGCAAAAAAGTATGAAGACCGACTCATAGCATTAGGTAAAAATTATAATTTCAAGGGCTATCCGGTTATTGCTATTAACGCCAATACCCCAGGCCTTCTTGCAGGGGACGGCTATGAGAAGATGCAGAAAAGGGCAAAAACCAAAGGTTTTACTTTTCCTTACCTGTATGATGAGGGGCAAAAAGTAACGGATCAATACGGTGCCCGGGTTACGCCACATGTATTCTTACTGAAGAGAGAAGGCTCCGGGCTGAAAGTAGTGTATACAGGAGCAATAGACAATGATATCGAGAATGAAAATCCTGACAAGACCTTATTTGTGGAAAATGCAATTACTTCACTGGAAGCAGGAAAGCAAATTGAGGTAGCCTCCACAAAAGCGATTGGTTGCGCTGTTAAAAGGTAGTTCTTAGGTGGCATTCCCAGCCCTTCCGTTCTAATTTAATAGGCTAGTATACTGTCAATCTACAAAACTACTCTTTTTCTCTGAAGGCAGGCTCACCAGTCATGATTTTCCAAAAGGAAGCTTATCTGTTTTTTTGCTCAATGAAATGCATTAATCAGTGCTAGGTACAGCATAAGGAATCAACTAAACTACTGCTTCCAATTTTTAGGATGATTTATTTTTTAATCTAAAAGATGGTGGAATTAAAAAGGATTTTGACCAGTCCATCACTTTTTCCTGGCATTCCATCACATTTAGTTTAGGTAGCGGTAATTGTTGCTTAAGCTTGCTGAAGATAAGGAAAACGGGAACAAAAGACCTTGTAACCTGGGATTGTAGGAGGGAAGAGATTCAGGAGAAGAGAGCCTTTTGCTACAGCAAACTTTATCTGAGAATGCTGATGTAGCTTTTGCTACAGGCTTTTCTGGAAAAGAACAGAGTACAAGTAAAACTATGAAAAAATGAATAATCGCCATGAAACAAAACCTACTCCCTTATCACCCTCAAAAAGTGATTTTTTTACAGTAAACAACTACGCTATAATCTTTTAATTATGAAAAAATTAATACTTTTGGCTGTAGCGGGTTTTCTCGCTGCACAGGCAACTTTTGCCCAAAATGTAGCTACTCAAAACAATAAGGCTGGTCCTGTAAAAGTTACCACACCACCAGTTACGAAAGGCAATGGTAAAGTAACGGGTCTTGTGATGGATGCCCTAACCAAAGCCCCTGTAGAGTACGCTACAGTTGCCATTACAGATAAGGCAACAGGTAAAATCGTGAATGGCTCCATCACAGATGAAATGGGCAGGTTTAGTATTCATGGACTTTTCCCGGCTAATTACCTTCTTCATGTAACTTTTCTGGGCTACGAAAAAGCTACCCTGGACAATGTCTCCGTTGGCAATGGGAAAGATGAGGTCAGTGTTGGGACAGTTGCCTTGAAATCTGCCGCCAGAACGTTGAAGGAATTAACCGTTGTAGGGGAAAAGCCTTTAATAGAAGACAAAATAGACCGCATGATTTACAATGCCGAGAAAGATATAAACCCTGGGGCAACGGCGGCCGATGTGATGGCCAAAGTTCCCGGTCTGAGCGTGGACCTGGAAGGAAATGTGCAGTTGCGCGGCAGCTCTAACATCCGGGTGCTCATCAATAACAAACCTTCCGCTGTAATGGCCAGCAGCGTAGCCGATGCCCTGCAGCAGATACCTGCCAATCAGATCCATTCTGTGGAGGTGATCACCAGCCCATCGGCTAAATATGATGCTGAAGGCACAGCAGGTATAGTCAACATCATCTTAAAGAAAGACAGCGGCCTACAGGGTTTAACAGGAAACGTTTCTGCCAACCTGGGCAATCTCAACAGCAATGCCAATCTGGGCCTCAACTACCGGAAAGGCAAAATCGGAGTAAGCACTACAATGGGATACGCTATAAGCGATATGCGTGGTAAGAACAGAATTGAGTCTGTGTTTGGCCCGGGCTCCTCCATCTCCAGTAGCTTGCAGCAGCTAGATATGAACCGGGTGATGTCCTCCAAGTTACTGCAGATTGGAGCAGATTACAGTCTTAGCAAATCCAGCTATTTAGCGGCAGGCATAAAAATGATGATTCCGGATATTGAGTTTAAAACAACACAGCTCACGACCAATACCTTTAGGGATGCTTCTGATTCCAGGAACACCCGGGTAGGCAGCAATGGCTTTGACGGAATCAACTATGATGTCAACCTCGACTATACCAGGTCTTTTAAAAAGCCGGGGCAGGAGCTTTCGCTGCTGGGACTGGTAAGCAGAAACACCCGCAACAACGAAAGCTTTATGACCTTATACCAAAGCAATCTGCTCACTCAACAAGAGCAGAACCTCAACGATGCCTACAACGAAGAAGTAACCTTCCAGACTGATTACACCCATCCCTTAAGCAAAACCCAGACCTTAGAGGTAGGTAGCAAAGCCATCTGGCGCTATGCCGAAAGTGACTATCGCTTCCTGATAGCAAGTCCGGCTTCATCCCCCTTTATCCTATTACCGGAAAGAACAGATATGTTTACCTACAACCAGAATGTACTCTCTTCTTATGCTATTTATGGTACCAAACTCAACAAGTATAACCTGAAAATGGGCTTGAGGTATGAGTATACGCAGATTGATGGAGATTTTATTTCTGATGGTACAACAGTAGCGCAGGAGTATCATAATCTTTTTCCCAACCTTTCAGTTTCCAGAAACTTAAGTGAAAACCAGACAATCAAGTTCAACTACTCCAAGCGTATTCAGCGGCCGCAGCTGTCTTTGTTAAACCCTTACGAGAATGTAAGTAACCCAAACAACGTGGTGCGTGGCAACCCTGACCTGGAAGCGGAATTTACAGATTCTTATGAACTGGGCTTCAGTACTTTCTCCAAAGCAGGAACATCACTAAATGCCTCCCTGTACTGGCGACAGACAAACAACGCGATCCAGACGCTCGTTCTGCCTTACAGCGGTACTGACCCTGACTCTGTAGGTAGAGTAACAACTACTTTCGGTAATGTGGGGAAAGAAAGCTTCTCCGGGCTTAGCCTGTCTGGCAGTATTAAGTTTCTGGAGAAAGGAAAGATCAGCAGTAACGTAAACCTGTTCTATACATCCATTCAGGGTGGTAGCCAGCAGTTAACGAGATCCGGCATGGTTTACAATACTAACCTGAATGTGTCCTACAGCTTTAACAAAGGCTTCAGTGCACAAATGGCCGGCACATATAATTCCTCAAAGGTAACGCTGCAAGGTAAAATGTTGCCATTTGCAGTCTACAACTTTGCAGTAAAAAAGGAAGTGTTGAATAAAAAAGGAAGCATATCCCTGAACGTGAACACCCCTTTTAACAAATACGTGACAATGGAGAAAATCATGAAAACATACAATTCCGAAAACGTACTTGTACTGGATCAGACCAACGCCCTGAGTATCAATATGAGACAGGTAAGACTGAGCTTTAACTATCAGTTTGGAAAGCAGGATGCGAAAGCAAAGCCACGCCGGGTAAAGAAAGTTAACAATGAAGATGCCAAAGAAGGGGATGACACCTCTATGCAATAGCCTTTGTTTTCATTACCTTATTCTAAGGTACGAATGCTGTTTTAGGTTTCGGTACGTTCCTGCACCCTTGGCATAAAAGCTATAAATTTAATTGGTTAGTTTTTGTTTTTTCGTCAACAGCCGCTTTATCAATCGGGTAAAGTGGTTGTTGCCATTATGTAATGTTCGTTATTTAGTTACCGTTTTTACCATTATGGAGCTATTGTGACAACCGCTTTTGCGTGGAAAAGGAAGTTATCGCATAACGGGAACTAAGAAGCCTATTCTTTCAAATTCATTTCATCACAGTTATACAGGCTTTCTTCATGTTTTTTATTTTACTCAACTCATTAAATTATCATTGCTACATAAACGATTACACTATAAAGAACTTTGTTGTTAAGACTTTTCAGCAGACCGTTTGAAGCACATTTTATAGCTATGAATTTACTTTCAACCATACGAATAGTTTTTGTAGCCACCTGCACAGCTGAGGAAATTTGGGCTTGATCGTATTTGCAGCCTTGAACCGGTCAATAATCTAAGCTTTAAAGAACCTATAGGCTAAACCCAGAGGACTACTTTAAGAATGCCATTGGTATATCCTTTGAAGACGGCAAGGTAGAAGAGGTGGTGCTTTCCTTTTAGCCCAACGACAGAAACTATGTTAAAACTCAGCACCTTCCCAAATCCCAAGGAATTCTAGTCAATGATGATAAAGAGCTTAGGGTAAAACTGAATGTAGTGATCAATTATAAATTAATCTCCACCATACTAAGCTTTGGGAAAGGTTTTAGGGTAATATGTTCTGCACTTCTGAGGCAGCAAACAGCTGATATACTGTTGGAATGTTGCCAGTTGTATACTCCCTGTACTGTGGAAGGATAATCCCACTTACTATAAGTTAAAGGAAGCTATCAATATTCAAATCTTAATCTTCACGTGCTAAGGGGGTATGCCACAGCTAACGGAATAGAAAACGCCTATTCTACATAATCTTTCTTATTTTACAGTACATAAACGGTCGTTTAAGATGTGTAATGGCAAGGTGGATAGGTGCCACACTGCCCGTCATGACAACACCTCTTGCCCGCTGGGGTTGCACACTGGATGTGTTATTTTTGCAAGTAAAAGAAGCGGCTAAAGATTAAATGAGCTTAAAGAAAAACAAGCTTAGCTTCTATGATATATTTCATCGATATGTTTCATCCAGCATAGGAAGGCAAAGCTAGCACAAACAGTTAGCAATTCCAGAATAAGACAGATGCACCGTTAAGAAATTTCTCTTTTTAAGTATTATGAATAAAATGCAAATAAAAGCAAGCAAATTATAAGAGATTCCGTACTTACTAATAAGCCCTCTCCAGCATCACATTTAATTTTTATTACGCCAGCACCACCCTCGGCACACCTCCTTTGCCTGCCCGCCTGCAGGAGCCTCAGTTTACATCAGCATCAGGAAGTATTCAAACCAGTAGTATCAAAAGCTATGAAAGCAACTTTATCTTACCCAGTGCTACAGCTACTGCTGTACCTGCTTTGTATGCCTGCAGTGGCGCAGCAGCCAACATTGGAGTGGGCGCAGCGCTACAATGGATTGGCTAACACAGAAGATAACGCTGTATCCGTATTCGCCGACGAGGCTGGCAACAGCTATGTAACGGGCACCAGTACGGGAATACTGCCAAAGATGACCACCGTCAAATACTCCCCCTCCGGAGAGCGGCTGTGGGTGGTGCAGTTCGAAAATAACACGGTTGCCATCGCTACGGCCCTCGATAACAGCGGCGCGCTCTACGTCACGGGGATTAGTCATGATGAGTACAACAATACAGACTACACTACCATCCGCTACGATGCCGCCACCGGCAGGCAGGTGTGGGTGCAGCGTTACGACGGCCTGGCCGGCTTCAGTGACAGACCCACCGCCATCGCTGTCGACAACCAGGGGGGCGTTTACGTGACCGGCCACAGCTATGATGAAAGCTTTGTCCTTGGCTACGCCACCGTCCGCTACGACGCTGTAACAGGCGAGGAGACCTGGACGCAGCGCTACAACGGCAATGGCCCATCCAGCTACTATAACCAGGCGAACGCTATCGCCGCCGACAACGCCGGCGGCATCTATGTCACCGGGTACAGTATCGGAAGCGATGACGGGAGCTCAGACTATGCCACCGTCCGCTATGATGCCGCCACCGGCGAAGAAACTTGGGTAAGCCGCTACGGCACGGGAAACTTCAGCGAAGATCAGGCCAGCGCCATCACCGTTGACATGGCCGGCGGCGTCTATGTCACCGGTTTCAGCATGGGCAACGGCTTCAGTCCCGACTACGCCACCGTCCGCTATGATGCCGCCTCAGGGGGGGAGTCTTGGGTGAGCCGTTATGAAGGGCCCAACGACAGCAATGACCAAGCCACAGCCATTGCCGCCGACGCTAACGGCGTCTATGTCACCGGCTCCAGTAGCGATGGCAGTTCCGGCTCCGCCTACCTGACTGTTCGTTATCATGCTGCCACGGGCGAAGAAGCCTGGAGTCAGGCTTACGAAGAATTAAACGCCAGCAACAGTGCCAGGGCCATTGCCGTTGACGGTATGGGTGGCGTTTACGTAACCGGCTCCAGCGTTAACGGCGTGGCCGCTTATGCCACCGTCCGCTACGACGCTGCCACAGGTGAACTAACCTGGGTGAGCCGTTATGAAGGGCCCAACGACAGCAATGACCAAGCCACAGCCATTGCCGCCGACGCTAACGGCGTCTATGTCACCGGCTTCAGCGGAGGTGACTTCGCTACCATCCTTTACAGTGCCGGCAGTGGCGCAGAGACGTGGGTACAGCGCTTTGACCAGATTGGCAGCACCCATGACGTTGCCTTATCTGTGGCCGTAGACGAGGCGGGGAACAGCTACGTGACCGGCACCAGCCAGGGGACCATCCTACAAATAACCACCGTCAAGTACTCCGCTTCCGGGGAGCAGCTCTGGGCTGTGCAGTTCGAGAGCCACTCATTCGCAGCGGCCATTGCAGTTGACAAAAGCGGAGGCGTCTACGTCACCGGCTCCACCTATGGCGGGGAGTTCTTCAGCCTCGACTATGTCACTGTACGCTACGACGCTGAAACAGGCGAACAAACATGGGCTAGCCTCTTTGGTTTACCCAACAGCGATGACATCGTCAGAGCCATTGCCGTCGACGCTGGCGGCGTCTACGTCACTGGTTCCAGCGTTACTGAAAGCTTCAATACTGACTACGGCACCGTCCGCTACGACGCTGTCACAGGTGAGCAGACATGGGCGCAGCACTTCAATGGCCCTGCCAGCGGCGAAGACCAAGCTACGGCTATCGCTGTTGATGCCAGTGGCGGCGTCTACGTTACCGGATACAGCTACGTCAGCGACTTCAACGTCGACTATGGCACCGTCCGCTACGATGCCGCCACGGGCGTGCAGACATGGGCGCAGCTCTACAACGGCCCTACGGGCGGCGATGACCGGGCCACTGCCATCGCCGCCGATAATCAGGGCGGCGTATATGTCGCCGGCTCCAGCAACGGCAGCGATGGCAGTTACGACTACGGCACCGTCCGCTACGATGCCGCCTCTGGCGTGCAGACATGGGCAAGCCATTACAATGCAGAAGATCTCAGTTATGAAGAGGCCGCAGCTATAGCGGTTGACAACGGGGGCGGCGTGTACGTGACAGGCTCCAGTTACGGTGACCTGAGTGCGGACTACGGCACCGTCCGTTACGATGCCGCCACGGGCGAGCAGACATGGGCGCAGCTCTACAATGGCCCCGCCGGCAGCGATGACCGGGCCACCGCCATCGCTGTAGATGACCAGGGCAGCATTTTTGTCACAGGCCGTAGCTATGATGAAAGCAATGGCGCGGACTATGCCACTCTCCGGTACGCCGCCGCCACAGGTGGGCAGGTTTGGGTAGAGCGGTATAACAGCAGTGGAAGCAACGCCGACGTGGCCATGGACATGGCGCTTGACTCTGGAGGTAACCCTATCGTCACGGGCTATAGTGACGGTGGTGCTGATACGGGCAATGACTTTCTTACTCTCAAGTACAGCCAACAGGACCAGTGCCCGGATATAGCGCAAGCCCCCGTCACAGGCAACGCCGCTGCGAAGATTGGCACCACCGGCCTTGTCTACACCCTAGCTAACACCGGGGCCAGTTCTTTTCACTGGAGCATCACCGACTCCGGCGGAAACACTTTCACCGGCTTCAGTGGCCAGGGTACGAGTTCTATTACCGTTAACTGGCCCTCGGTGCCAGACTTTTTTAAGGTCAGCGTCAGCTTCGGAGGACCAGGCGGAGGCTGTGTGGTGAGTACCGCTGTCACGTACGTGCACGTGTATGCCCCCGACGCAGGCTTTGTGACCGGTAGCGGCTGGATAGAGTCACCCGCCGCCCCTGCCTATGAATTTATGCAAACCAGCAGAAGGGCGCACTGGAGCCAGGTAGCCAGTTACAGCAAAAGGAACGGGGAAGAGAGCCAGGTGCAGGGTGCTACCATGCTCCTGCTGCAGGCCGGCTCCTTCACCTTCCGTAGTACCTCTTACGAGCCCGGCTCGCTGGTCATCACCGGCAACAGGGCCTACTACAGCGGCCGCGGCACCCTC
>NZ_JBHUOX010000030.1:0-51170 GCF_042686245.1 Pontibacter toksunensis
CTTGATGGCGAAGATGATCTGCGCCTCGGTGAATTTTGATTTCTTCATGGCAATTCGCTTTTAAGACTATACGATTATTGCCCGCTTTCTCTACTTTACAACGGTCCGGTTTTTCGGGGGGAGGTCATTACAATTCAGAGTTGACAACGCATACTCTGAGCAAGCCATACTCCATGAAAATCAAAAACCGTGTCTGGCTATCGGCAGCGACTACGACGGGGTAGTTGATCCCTTGAATGAATTCCTGATGCAAGAGACCGTTGTGCACCTGGAAGAATTCCTGGAGCGCCATGCCTATAATTATATGGGCAACAGGGGGAAAGAGATACTTAAGCCATACAATCAAATTGATTCAGATGAGATTGTGCAAAGGATATTCCATTCAAATGCCATGGCCTTCATGAGAAAGTATTTTAGATAACCTACGGACGCTCCATACTTAAAAAATTTCTAAAGGAGCCTGATTTAAAGCTCAGCCAGGGAAAACATCCTACTGCACTCATACCAATTATACTTATTTCCAACGACAGCTTCAGACCAGCCAACATGATTGGTTTTGTTCATCCATTTGCCTGCTTGGTAATCCAGGCAGAGGAGATTATACATTCCACACCAGAATAACTGCCAGATATAGTGTACGTTTTTATTGTGCTTTCTTTGTTTCCGTATTCCCAGGCTTCAGATATCTTTACATGAATACCCTTATAAGCCAGGAAGTCAGAACTTATGAAGAATATAAATTGGGCAGGAAACATAGCCTACAGCACAGATAGGGTCCATTTTCCTGCATCAGTGGAGCAGGTGCAGAAAATTGTGAAGGAATGCCGCCATGTTAAAGCGCTGGGTTCTAGGCATTCATTTAACAGAATTGCAGACAACCCGGCAAATCAACTCTCATTAATCCATTTAAACAAGGTTGTCTCTTTAGACAAAAACGCCAGAACAGTAACAGTAGAGGGCGGCATGCGGTATGGTGAGCTTGCTCCTTACCTGCATGAGCAAGGTTACGCCTTGCCTAATTTAGCTTCCTTACCTCATATTTCTATAGTTGGCGCCTGCGCTACTGCCACCCATGGCTCTGGTGTGAAAAACACTAATCTGGCTACCGCTGTTTCGGCTCTGGAATTGGTGGATGCTGCGGGAGAAGTGGTCTCTTTGGAGAGAAAAAAGGATGGGGATTATTTCAGGGGAGCTGTTGTGAATCTGGGAGCGCTGGGCATCGTAACGAAGCTAACACTCGACCTGCAGCCTGCATTTCAGGTGAAGCAGGTGGTATACCGGAACCTGCCGATGGGTGAGCTGGAGCAGCATTTTATGGCTGTTATGTCCGGAGCCTATAGTGTCAGTTTGTTCACCACCTGGCAAAACAAAAGCATTAACCAGGTATGGATGAAGCACGTTGGGAAAAGTGGCCCCGAAGGGGTGAATCCAGATTTTTACGGTGCTACCCTGGCTACACAGCATATGCACCCGCTGGAAGAACTATCGGCTGAGCATGCCACAGAGCAGATGGGTATATCCGGCGCCTGGCACGAAAGGCTGCCGCATTTTAAGATGGGTTTTCAGCCAAGCGCAGGGGAAGAGCTGCAATCTGAGTATTTTGTTCCGATGGAGCATGGTTATGAAGCCATGATGGCCATTGAGAAACTACATGAAAAGATCACCCCATACCTGTTTGTTTCAGAGATACGGGCTGTTGCTGCAGACGATCTTTGGATGAGCCCTTTTTACAAAAGAGCCTGCTTTGCCTTCCATTTTACCTGGAGGCAGGAGTGGTCTGCTGTAAAGAAGCTGCTCCCGCTAATTGAGGAAGTGTTGGACCCGTTTCATGCGCTGCCGCACTGGGGCAAGCTTTTTACCATGGCCCCAGCAGTGCTTCAGTCACGCCTAAGTAAGATGCCTGATTTTAGAGAATTAATGGGGAAGCATGATCCGGCGGGGAAATTCCGCAATGACTTTATTGCCCAGTACCTGTTATGATGGCGTTAAGGCAGGCTGCAATAACCTATGCTGAACAGGTTGTTGCAGCCTGAATAAAACTTCCTGGAATCTCTTAAAAAGGTGTAATACAATTGCGGGTAGAAAGGTAAGGGGCAGGTTAAGGTAACATGTGTGCATGTTATGGCATTAAAAATGAACCAAAACAACCCGTATCTGCTATACAGTTGATATACGGAATTGAGACTTTGCAATACTGCTTTACCGCCTCCCTGAGAACATATCTCACACTTGGACGTTTTCCCTTAGAAATAGTATCGCCAAATTTTTTAGCAATAAAACTATGCCCGAACGACAGGTATACCGCATGCCAAAAGCCGGAAACATCAGGGATCTGCGTCTGACAACGGAAGCAATGCACAACCCTGAAGCGCACGAAGTGTGTGTGAAGGTAAAGGCGGTCGGGCTTAATTTTGCTGACATCTTCGCTATGCAGGGCCTGTACAGCGCCACGCCCGCAGGTTCGTTTATTCCCGGACTGGAATACTCAGGTGAAATTACAGGAGTAGGAAGCGAGGTGACGGAATGGAAGATTGGCGACAGGGTAATGGGGGCTACGAAGTTTGGCGGCTATGTATCTTACATCAACAGCCACCACCGGTACGTAATTCCCCTTCCGGATGATTGGAGCTTCGAAGAAGGAGCCGGGTTCCTGGTGCAGGGACTCACGGCTTATTACGCGCTCACAGAACTGGGGAATCTGCAGAAAGGCATGACGGTGCTTATACATAGTGCCGCAGGAGGAGTAGGTATACTGGCGAATCGCATATGTAAAAAATATGGTGCCTATACCATTGGCACCGTGGGGCAGGCAGGTAAAGTTGATTTCCTGCGGAAGGAGGAAGCGTATGATGCTGTCATTCTTCGCGACAGCTCTTTTTATGATAAGCTGAAAAACACGTTAGCAGACCGCCCGCTTCTGTTGATTATGGAATGCATCGGCGGAAAAATTCTGAAGCAAGGCTGGAAAGCGATGGCACCTATGGGGCGGATGGTGGTGTACGGCAATGCCAGCTTCTCCAGTCACGGTTCCACTCCGAACTATCCCAGGCTCATCTGGAAGTTTCTAAAGCGTCCGAAAATTGACCCCTTGCGGTTACCCACCCAAAACAAGTCACTGATGGGCTTTAACCTCATCTACCTTTACGAGCAAACGGAGATGATGCACCAGATGCTCCACAGACTGCAGGCACTGCAGCTGAGGCCACAGCATATAGGCCACGTCTATGGTTTTGATGAGATGCACGAGGCGATTCAACTCTTTCAGAGGGGGAATTCAGTGGGTAAGGTGGTAGTAAAGGTAACAGACTGATGTTGTCATACACTCAGGTATGAAAGCAGCTAAAAACCTAGCTTAGCTGTTGCAACGGGTACAACCTTAAAACAAGAACATTACGAAAAAGTCCTTACTTGGTTTCCTCTCTCTATCTCTTCTCTGGTACAGTTGCACGGCACCTAAAACAATGGAAAAGCAACCACGGCAGGTAATCCTGTTTTCGAGGGTTGGTATGCCGACCCTGAGGGAATTATCTACGGAGATACGTACTGGATTTATCCAACCTATTCAGCTCCGTTCGATGAGCAGGTTTTTATGGATGCCTTTTCATCTCCTGACCTGGACCCGGCATGAACGGATTATAGATACGGCAGAAGTAAAATGGGCGAAAAGGGCCATGTGGGGTCCAGGCGTTCTTTAGAAAGATGGCAAGTATTATCTTTTCTTTGCTGCTAACGATTTGCATGAGGGAGAAGTAGGAGGAATAGGCGTAGCAGTGGCAGATAAACCAGAAGGACCATTTAAGGACCTGCTAGGTAAACCGCTGATAAACGAAATTGTGAATGTCGCACAACCTATAGACCAGTTCGTGTTCCAAGACGGTGAGGCCTACTACATGTATTACGGTGGCTGGGGGCATTGCAATATCGTCAGGCTGAAGGATGACTTTACGGGTCTGCTTCCTTTTGAGGATGGCACCACCTATAAGGAAGTGTCTCCTGAAGGCTATGTGGAGGGCCCTTTTATGTTTAGGCGGAATGGAAGATACTACTTTATGTGGTCGGAAGGTGGCTGGACCGGCTCAGATTAAAGAGTTGCCTATGCGATAGCTGATTCGCCCTTCGGACCGTTCAAGCGATTAGACACAATTCTACAGCAGGATCCGGATATAGCCAGAGGGGCAGGGCATCACTCTGTTATTCACAATCCTGAAAAAGACCTGTGGTACATGGTCTACCACAGAAGACCTTTAAGTGAAACAGATGGCAACCACAGGATAACCTGCATTGACAAGATGGAATTTTATGAGAACGGACACATTAAGCCATTTAAAATAATGTTCGAAGGAGTGGAAGCGCAGCCGCTGGAGTAAAAGTAGTACGTTCTATGCATGTTTATTCCGGTTTATGGCTGGAGTACCTATGGTAAAAGAAAAAGAACTGGTTAATAAAGCTTTCTGAACAAGCCGATTAACCAGTTCTTTTTCTTTTAATGATTATTCCATTCTATATACTTTCCCGGTATGGCCGTGAGGGCCCGGTGTGTCAGAGGTCATAATGTATACCTCTCCCTCGGAGTCCTGTCCAAATCCCAGTAGGAATGAGTTTAAGTCTCCGGTAGGAGTGTTCTTGAACTTTACCTGATTGAAGTCTCCTAAGACTTCACCCATTCGTGGTTCTGCTATGAACACCTTTCCATTGGGCACATGATGGGAATCGCTCCAGGTGCCAAAGATGTACCGGCCATTCCAACGAGGCAGATTGTCTCCCCGGTATACATATCCACCCACAACCACAAGGCCTACTCCACCAGGCTGTTTTGCGTTTACAAACTGGATGACTGGCTCAAGGAGTCGATCACCCCATGGGGTCACATCAGGACATTGCGCATATGGGTTTTCAGGGTCTGATGCATTGAAGCAGAGCGTACCCTCCTTTACGTTCCAGCCATAATTGCCCCCTTTCACTATCAGGTTAATCTCTTCCCTCATTTCCTGGCCGGCATCCTGCGAGTACATCGCATGGCTACCGCCCATATCGAAGGAGAAGCGGTAGGGGTTGCGTAAGCCATATGCCCAGGTTTCATCCATACCGTCTTTTCCTACAAAGGGGTTACTGCCAGGGATTCCATAAGGCTGTGCTCCGTCCACATCAATGCGCAAAATGTCTCCCTTCAGGTTCTGGAAGATATCCTGCCCATTTCCACCCTCGTTCCGATCGTACCAATCCTCCACATGCCCCATGCCCTGGTCGTCGCGGTTTCCGCCGTCTCCAATGGAGATGTAGAGATAGCCATCCATAGGGCCAAAGGCAAGTGTTCCTCCATTATGATTAGAGTAAGGATGATTTTCGTGAAGAATGATTCTCTCTGAACCTTTGTCGGCCATCATGGGGTTTCCGGATACTTTGTATTCAGCCACTACGTTGGTATGGTCCCAGTCATCGGGCGCATCTGGCCAAAGGGGGGCACTGTAATAAACAAAGAAGCGGCCATTGCTGGCGTAGTTAGGGTGAAAGGCCAAGCCTAACAACCCGCGCTCATCATAATGATCTTGCAGTTCTATTATTTTATCGGAGATGTCGAGGAAAGGCTCTTCCTGTAGGTTACCGCCTTTAATGATTCTAATCTGGCCAGTTTGCTCCACCACAAAGAGATTGCCACTGCCGTCTGGAGCTTCTGTCAAGACAAGTGGAGCTGTAAGCCCTTCTGCCATTAGTTTCAGGCTAGGCTTTTGAGCAGGAATAAAAGGGCCCTCGTCAAAATCATCGAAAAGGTGACAGCCAGGAATAGCTGCGAGAGCAAAAAAGGCGAAAACTAAAAGAATACCGGACGGTTTACGGAGGAGTGGTACCCGCTTGGACCCTTTTCTCCAGAAGTAGTTTTTCATCATGGCTTAATATTTGAAATGTTATATAAAAATGAATATTTATAATGTAGAAGATATTTCTGCTTATTGCCCATTTGTTATATTCCTGCGTTGAACTCCCTTCTGGATTTCTCTAAAATTTAATTATTATAACCAAAATCACAGCTAATCAGGAGCTTTTAGTGTGAATTTTTACTATAACCCTCTTTCGTAACATCATTGTTATTTTAATAAAAAAATTCCTTAAGTCTAATTTTTATATACGCGCCTCATCTTAAGTTGATTAAAAACCTAAGGAAAATGCAGGTTTATGGGGTAAAGCACTAAAAGATTGAAGTGAAGAAGTATAGACTGAAGGTAAAGGAATTCAATAATTTTAATTCTGTTCAAACACAGGTAGAAGCCTGAAGAATGTCATATGAAATCGCTCGTAAACAACATTATATATAAGAGTATATCAGCGCCTGTTTACAAACTTTATCTTTCCTGATCCACCTGCTGAAATAAAAGTTGGTGGCGTTTCTGTTTACAAGCCAAATTGGCATCTAAAGAAGGTCGCTAGGTTTTAGCTGATATATTTTATTATATTAGGCTTATAAAGTATACTCTTATGGCATATTTCCTGAGTTGCGACTGGGGCACTTCTTCTTTTCGACTACGACTTGTTAAAGCTGAAAGTGCTGAGATAGTTGCAGTTAGAAAGTCTGATAAAGGAATAGCCACCACTTTCAATCAACTAGCGGAAAACATTCTTAACAACCCTGAAGCGCGGCTGCTTTTCTACCTGCGCATTATTAAAGAGGCTGTTTCTGAAATAGAAAAGGAAGTAAACATTCTTTTGGATGAAGTTCCGCTTGTTATATCAGGAATGGCTTCTTCCTCTATAGGCATGGCTGAACTGCCTTACCGTAGCCTGCCGTTCAGCATAGATGGGCAGGATATAGAAACAGCCTTGTTCAAAGCAAGCGTCCGCTTTACGCATCCTGTACTACTGATTTCAGGTGTAAGAAGTGAGGTAGATGTGATGCGCGGCGAGGAGACGCAGTTAATAGGCCTAGCCACAGAAAGTACTGCTGCAAGAGGAGAAGGGCTCTATATTTTCCCCGGTACGCATTCCAAGCATATCGAGGTAAAAGACAGGCAGGTTACTTACTTCAAAACATATATGACCGGAGAGTTTTTTGAGCTTTTGTCGAAGCAAAGTATCCTGAAGGCAGGAGTAGAGCCAGCAGGCGATGATTTGGAAAACCTGGGTTGCCTGGAAAGCTTTAAAGAAGGTGTGCTCCATGGCAGAAGTCATAACCTCCTACATGCTGCGTTCCGTGCCAGGACAAATGCTCTTTTTGATAAGCTCACCCGAAAAGAAAACCATCAGTACCTGAGTGGCCTGTTAATCGGGACAGAGTTAAAAGATATAAGAACCTCAGACGCATCGCATGTGTATGTATGCAGTGACGCCAGCCTGAGGTGGAGGTACGAAACAGCGCTGGATGTTTTAGGCCTGAAGGAGAAGGTGCATGTTTTTCCGGACGGGTGGGCGGATAAAGCCGTCGTAAGAGGGCAGTTAAAGATTTATAAACAATTTACCCATACAACATGACTACAGCATTTTCATGGGAAGCTTTCGAAAAGATTCAGGTGGTAGGAATACTACGCAATGTGCCGCCACAGCACATACAAACTCTTTTTGAAGTATACTTGGATGCCGGACTTACCACCATAGAAATCACCATGAATTCTCCGGGCGCTGCAGATACGATCTCCTCACTAAATAAAATCTTTGGAGACAGGTTAAATATAGGGGCAGGCACCGTTTGTACTTCCTATGACCTTGAAAAAGCGCTTGCTGCCGGAGCCCAGTTTATAGTGACACCCGTACTGGCAGAAGATGTTATAAAAGGTTGTGTCGAAAAGAAAGTGCCGGTATTTGCAGGAGCCTATTCGCCAACTGAAATATTCAGAGCCTGGCAGCTGGGTGCAAGTATGGTCAAAGTGTTTCCGGCAGGTCAGCTTGGTGTCCAATATATAAAGGAGGTGCTGGCTCCACTCAATAATATGAAGCTGTTGCCTACCGGCGGCATCACCCAAAGTAATTTCATTGAATTTCTGGAAGCAGGCGCACAAGGGCTGGGTATGGGGAGTCACCTGCTTCCTAAACAGCTTATAGAAGAGGAACGGTGGGATGAATTAAGCAGGCATTTGACTGGGTTTGTAGAGAAGTTTAAAAAATTTAAACAAAATAAAACCTGAAGTGGGGCTGATTGAATTACCCAATAGTCTTACGCTTCTTAACATGGATAAAGCCAGTACGAAGTGAAAATATCCCCAGTGGGGGTAGGGGCCCTGTATGTGGAGATTTTCAGGTGCCGCGGAAGCGGTAGCGCCCTGGCACAGGAAAACTCCCGGCGCGATGCCCTTAAAAGGGCCTCTACTCGCACAACGAGGCCGCCAGGACCAGAGAGCACAAGTTTCTACTATGGGATTATAGGCTTGTTGCCGCTGGATAAGCAGCAGCTATGGCAGCTTATACTTTTTCAACTGAATCAATCATCGAGTGCATCTTTGACTCTTAAAAGCCGCAACGCTAGTCTCGGGTAATTGTAAAGAATAAGAAGAATGAAAATTAAAAACTACGAACTATTCCAGGTGCCGCCGCGCTGGTTGTTTTTGAAAATTGAGACGGATGATGGGATAGTCGGGTGGGGTGAACCGGTAATTGAAGGGAAAGCAGCAACGGTGAAAACAGCCGTGGAGGAGCTGATGGACTACCTGGTGGGGAAAGACCCCATGCACATCGAGGACCATTGGAACGTCATGTACAGGGCAGGATTCTATCGTGGAGGCCCGATTTTAATGAGTGCGATTGCCGGTATAGACCAGGCACTGTGGGACATCAAAGGAAAGTATTTTAATGCTCCGGTTTACCAGTTGATAGGAGGTAAGGCCAGGGAAATTATGAAGGTGTATTCCTGGATAGGAGGCGACCGCCCGGCAGACGTGGGTAACGCAGCAAAAGAAATGGTGGCAAAAGGCTTTAAAGCTGTTAAGATGAATGCTACGGAAGAGCTGCAATATGTAGATACCTATGATAAAGTAGATTTTGCTGTCGCACGTATTGCGGCCGTCCGGGAGGCAGTTGGCCCAGCCGTAGGCATAGGCATTGATTTCCATGGCCGTGTGCACAAGCCGATGGCCAAAATACTGGCAAAGGCGCTGGAGCCTTTCCGGCCCATGTTTATAGAGGAGCCCGTTCTCCCTGAAAACAATGAGGCACTTCGTGAAATAGCCAACCATGTCTCTATCCCGATTGCCACCGGGGAAAGGATGTTTTCGAAGTGGCAGTTTAAGACGCTGTTGAAGGAGGGGTACGCGGACATCATCCAGCCGGATCTGTCGCATGCAGGCGGCATTACAGAATGCAAGAAAATCTTTTCGATGGCAGAGGCGTTTGATGTGGCCGTAGCGCCCCATTGCCCTTTAGGTCCCATTGCCCTGGCAGCGTGCCTGCAGGTAGATGCCACCTGCCACAATGCCTTTATACAGGAGCAGAGCCTAGGAATCCATTATAACCAAGGCAGCGACCTGCTGGACTACCTCGTGGACCAAAGCGTTTTTGCCTACCACGATGGCTATGTGAAAATACCGGAAGGTCCCGGACTGGGTATAGAAGTAAACGAAGCGCACGTCAGGAAAATGGCGGAAACCGGCCACAACTGGAAAAACCCGCTATGGAGGCATCCGGATGGCAGCATAGCAGAATGGTAACAAGATGAGCGAAACAACCTACCTCCTGATTATTACCGTACTGTCCATTCTGTTGCTGCTGGTGCTGGTAATGCGCCTGAAAATCCATGCCTTTATCTCGCTGCTCTTAGCCAGTGCTTTTGTGGGGCTGGCGGCCGGCATGCCGTTTATGGAGCTGATAAGAAGCCTACAGGCAGGTATGGGCAGTATTTTAGGGTTTATTGCCATTGTCGTTGGGCTCGGCGCCATTCTCGGAAAACTGCTCGAAGTATCCGGCGGTGCTGAAACGCTGGCACACTATATTATTAAAGCGTTTGGCGAGAGTAGAACCACCTGGGCCCTCATGCTCACCGGGTTTATCGTTTCTATTCCAGTTTTTCTGGATGTAGGCTTTATCATCCTTGTCCCCATTGTGTATGCCCTAGCTAAAAAGTCGGGCCTGTCGCTACTAACATTTGCTATTCCCCTGTTGGCCGGTATGGCTGTTACTCATTCCTTTATTCCTCCAACCCCAGGTCCGGTGGCCGTGGCGGAAATACTGAATGCCCCCCTTGGTTGGGTCATTGGAATTGGGATAGTGGTGGGTTTGCCGGCTGCCGTTTTAGCGGGACCAGTATTTGGGAAGTACATCAGCAAAAGAATCATAGTAGGGCCGCCAGACTTTGTGGAGTATAATGCGGAGAAGGTGTTGGCAAGCCGTCAGGATTTCTGGACCATCCTGTTCATTATCGTCCTTCCTCTCTTTCTCATTTTGATTGCCACCTCCCTTGATATGGTGGTGGGGATGGGGGAGTTGTCAGGGGAAAACTATTGGGTAACGCTGTTCCAGTTTCTGGGCCATCCCTTTGCCGCACTGACGATTGCCACGTTAGTAGCAGCCTACTTTTTGGGAATAAGAAAAGGTTATAAGGCGAAACAGCTACTGGAGTTCTCTGACAAGGCTTTGGCACCTGCCGGCTTAATTATCCTCATTACAGGAGCCGGAGGAATGTATAAGCAGATATTAGTAGATAGTGGGGCCGGGGAGGCGCTGGCGCAGCTATTTATCACGTATAATATAGCGCCACTCATCATGGCCTACCTCCTGGCAGTCATTATCCGTGTTATACAGGGTTCGGCTACCGTGGCGATGATCACGTCTGCTGGTATGATGGCACCCATTATTGTACAATTGAACATCTCCGACCCTATGAAAGCCCTTATTTGCCTGGCAATAGCTGCAGGAGCCACTATCTTATCTCATGTGAATGACAGTGGTTTCTGGCTGGTGAAAAAGTACCTGGGCTTAACAGAAAAAGAGACCCTGCAGTCATGGACAGTTATGGAGACCATTATCTCCGTATCTGCCTTTGTCTTCATCCTCTTTATTTCATTTTTTATCAGATGAAATTAGTAGGCGTCTCTGTGGAAGCTTTTTGAGTGCTATGTTGACGAGAATAGGAGATAACCAATGTTTACGCTTCCGTAATCTTTTATTTAACCAGGCTTAGAAAGTATCAGCCATAACCTGTAGACACTATGTCACTTGCCGACATTATTACACAAAGAATCCAGCAGGAAGGGCCTGTGTCTTTTAGCGACTTTATGGAAATGGCGCTGTATTATCCTGAATCAGGATATTATACCTCCACAGAAGATAAAATTGGTGTAAAAGGAGACTTTTATACCAGTTCTATTCTTACTCCAGCTTTCGGGGCTATGGTAGGAAGACAAATGGAACAAATGTGGGACTTATTGGGAAGAGAAGCTTTTACTATCGTTGAGTATGGCGCAGGAACAGGTTCACTATGTCATAGTATTCTGGCTTACCTAAAAGGAAATGAGCCTTTATATGATAAGCTGGAATATTGTATCATAGAAAAAAGCCCTGCATTGCGGGAAAAGCAGGAAAAGGCCTTACCTGAAAAAGTAAAATGGTACAATTCTATTCAAGATGTTCCTCCTATTACAGGGTGTATCTTATCGAATGAGGTAGTAGATAACTTTGCTGTCCATCAGGTAGTGATGGAGGAAGAGTTGATGGAGGTATTTGTGGACTATGAACAGGGCTTTGTTGAAGTGCTGAAACCAGCCCCCAAAGCGCTGACTCATTACCTGAACGAATTAAAAGTACAATTGCCGAAAGGGTTTCGCACAGAAATAAACCTGGAGGCCACCAAATGGATATCAGACATAGCAAAAGCCCTGAAGAAAGGCTATGTGATAACGATAGATTATGGGGGACTCTCTTCGGAGTTATACCGGGAGAGCCGGAGCGCCGGCACTCTTGTCTGCTACCATGAACACCAGGTTTTTGATAATCCTTACCAGAATATAGGAGAGCAGGATATCACCACTCATGCTAATTTCTCTGCCTTAATTCACTGGGGTTTGAAGGCAGGCTTAACTTGTTGTGGTATAACCAGTCAGGGTCAATTTCTGACGGCCCTTGGATTTAGTGAGTACCTTATGAATAACACAGACCCAGGGCAGGACATAATCCAGGCGGCAAGGAAAATAGCTTTGATCAACCATACATTGCTGATAGATATGGGCAGCAAATTCAAAGTGCTGATACAGGGAAAAGAGACACCTGAACAGGATCTTACAGGATTAAAGCGTTCTTAGCCCCTCTTTGCACCAATACAGTCCCCTCACTGGTACAAGGGGTGACGCTTCAAAGGAGACTTGCTCCAGCAGTTGCAGATCTGGCATAGCTGAAGCACCTGGATGAGGCGTAAGGAGTTTCCTTTTGAGGATTTCTGAGCTAATCTGCTACCTTCTTATTCACCTGCAACTACTTCCGTTCTGTTCATACAATTAGCGTATAGTTTACATTATACAATAGTATGTGTATCTTACCCGTTGTAAATATCGTTAACATGCTATACTGTACGTCTGGTTTTTCTGGACTTTGTGAATGAACAAGACACACGGAGCAATGAACAACTTTATACCAGCTTTCATAGTAATTGCAATTCAGCTAAAAAATAATACTGCATGTCTGAAACAAAGTTTATGAGTCCCTTTCACCTGCTGCTGCTTTGCATTTTGCTTACCCTGTCTGGATGTTTTAAAAAGCAGAGTGCCGGTGAAGAAGCTGATCCTGCCGCTAATACGACAGAACAAACGAAAGAAACAGCCTCCCCGACAACAGCCACAACAGGAGAAAATGCCGCTCCCTCCAAAGTAAATGTGAACGTGTACCTGGAAATCTCGAATGGGATGAAAGGCTTTATGCCTACAGCCACTGCTGGCAAAGAGGCTACTACCTTCCAGAACAACCTGAACAAGCTCCTTTCGGAAGTGCAGGACGGACGTTACGTGGAGAACAAAGGCTTTTACCTGGCTAAAGAAGACGCGAAGAGCCGCCCGGTGCTGGACAGCGTGTCCTATAATACTATGAAAAGCTATGTTGTGAGTGGTATCAAGGATGATGTGCGTGGGACACCACTTCCGGCCATGCTGCAGGCGGCTTTACAGAAGTCCAACGACCAGGGTGCCGTGAGTATTATCATTTCTGATTTTATACATGGCCCTGACCCGCGTGACCAGGGACAGTTTATCTCCCTTGACTCCGACATCAGGAGTAGCCTGAGAGAAGCAGAACACCAAGGCCTGGCCATTGCCGTACTTGCCAACACCTCCGAATTCTTTGGCACGTATCATCCTGCCGTAAAAACACCTGAAGTAAGGCGAACGCTGAATGGTGAGGAGATACCCTATTATATGTGGGTGATTGGAAAGCAGCAGGACGTACAACTGGTTACTAACAAGGTGCTGCGTAACCTGCCGCCACAGCAGGCTTACTTTGGCTTTGAGTATGGGTCAGTACCATTCTCTGCCCTATTGAAAGAAAAAGCTTTCAAGCCTGCCGGTGTCGTGTACTGCAGCAGTCGCAACGCCGACCCATGCACCTCGGTTAACCTGCAGCCCAATAAAAATGAGCCGGTGGAGTTTACGCTGGGGCTGGACCTGAGCCGCTTACCTATGTCGATGCAAAATGTTGATTACCTGAAGCGCAACCTAAAAGTAAGCGGCAATGGGAGCAGACCAGTTTTAGTGTCTGTTACGGCAGCTGATGAGAGCATCAAAGCAACACCTGACCTGGCAAAGTATTCTCATTTTGTTCGGGTGCGGGTGCCGCAGCTTACGGCCAACTCCGGCTCTATCTCTGTAGCTTTGCCGCAGGTATCCCCGAACTGGATAAAAACCTGGTCCACGGACAACGACAATAACCCGGCAGCGGCACCGAAAAAAACCTACCAGTTCAGTAAAATAGCAGATGGTGTTCAGGCATTATACCGGGATCAGAGTGAGTACGTTTTCAATGCAACCACACAGTTCAACAAAGCAGATTAACCTATATGATACAACAGTTTTTTTCAGGACTCTATGAATTCGTTTTAGGTCGTCCTATGCCTGCCAACTTCACCAACGATTACCGCGAAGTCGTTTTCCCTAACACTGGACTGATGTTATTTATCATTTCGCTGGCGATGGTGCTTTTATATTATTATGTGCTCAACCGCATGATGAGCACCGGGCTTTACAAGCCCCGGCATTGGGTAATATTCCTTGTCCTGAATGCTGTTATTGCCTTCATCATCCCCATTGCACAAGTGAACGGGAATGAAATTGAGACACACTCTTACACGTATATGTTTGCTTTCGTGAACGTGATATACAGCCTGATACTTTTCTTCGTTTTCTCATTACTGCTAAAAAGGGGATCTGTGCAGGCATGGACAACCCCTATGAAATGGCCCAATAAAAAATAACTATGGCAAAACTTTTTGTATTCGGAATAGGTGGCACTGGCTCCCGCGTGATCCGCTCGCTGGTCATGCTGATGGCGGCAGGTGTCAGAATTCAGAACTGTGATAAAATCGTACCCATCATAATTGATCCCGATACGCAGAACGGTGACATGAACCGCACCGTGGAACTGCTCAAAACATACAAGCACATCCACGATGCGCTGGGTCGCCGCGAAGAAGGATTCTTTCACACCGACATCAGCACCCTCTCCAGTATAGCCGGCGATGGCACCTCTAAAATCAGGGATAGCTTCGTTTATGACTTCGGCGGGATAAACAAACCCTTTAAAGACCATGTAGGCTATAATCAGCTCGACATCGAAAGCCAGTCACTGATTGATCTGCTGTTTACACCTGAGAATCTGAATAACAGCCTGGATGTAGGCTTCCGTGGCAGCCCGAACGTAGGCAGTGTAGTCTTGAATGAAATCATCGATTCACCGGAGATGCGCTTTTTTGCTTCGAACTTTCAGGCAGGGGACCGGATATTTTTTGTAAGCTCAATTTTTGGCGGAACGGGTGCTGCCGGTTTCCCGCTGCTGCTGAAGAATTTCAAGGACACACGTACAGGTTTACCTAACGCTGCCAGCCTGAATGCAGCTTTGACAGGTGCGATGGTGGTGTTGCCTTACTTTTCATTGGAGCAGCCTGCAGCCGGCGTAGAAGCCGATTTTATAGATTCCAACACATTTACCACGAAGGCAAAAGACGCGCTGTCGTACTACCAGCACCACCTGAATGGCGTGAATGCGGTCTATTATATGGGCGACACGCCGGACAAGCCGATGGAGAATAATCCTGGTCGTGCCAGTCAGAAAAACGATGCCCACCTGGTGGAGCTGCTAAGTGCTCTCGCTATAGTGGATTTCATGGATTACTCAGACAATGAGCTTTCAGGAAATGAAGTATACCACGAGTATGGCCTGCGGGAAGACGTGAGCAATGTACAGTTCTCGCACCTGGACAGTGAGACAAGGGACCGCATTGCCAAGCAGCTTATCCGCTTCCATTACTTTGAGCGCTACTACACCACCCATTTGCCCGCTGATTCACAGGCGGCTTATGCCAAAGGGGTGGACCTGACCAGCGCCATCCGCAACGAGCCGGTGTTTAAGGAGCTGAACAAGTTCTTGACAAACCCGGAGTTCGGCTACCAGTCGTGGCTGCGCGAACTCAACAGCAAAGAGCGTACGTTTGATGCGCTCAACCTGAACGAGTCTGACTTCAACCGCATGGTATCGGACAAGCATATTGAGACGGGCTTCCTGAACAAAGGCATACATCAGGGATCTTTTGTGAAAGAGCTGAACCGGGCGTCTGAATCCATATCAGACAGAAATGCTTTCAAGGCAACTATAAAAGCCTTCGAAACCGCAACAGGAACGCTGGTGGAAGAGAAGCTGAAGTTTAGTTAAATCTAAAAGCTTAATCGCCCTATCAAGGGTAAATCAGTACTGCAATTTTAATGTGCAAAACCAAGGGATAGCGCCTTGTGCCGCTGTCCAACATTCTTTAACAAACTAAAATAACATGCCGAAAGTACTTCGTCTCCATAAAACTGGTTCTAACGTGGAGGGCTGGGCGAAAACCAGCCAGATCACCAGCACCGAGATAAAAGATATCACCGATGGCGCTGGTGGGAGAGCCTTAAAAATAAATGCATCTATTCCTACGCCATTCGCCCGCATGCACCTGTTCGAAACCGCTTTCGATTTTGTCAAGCGCGGCGTGGCGGATACTAACAACAGCATTTACCATAAATTCGTCACCCACTTCTGGGACCTTTGGGAGCTGCTCTACAACCACCAGAGCTACGCGCAGGCCGGGAATAAGGTCATCATCCGTCGCTGGAACAAGCACCAGCAACTGGGAGCGATGCAGGCAAACCCGAACACGAGCTTGCTGGGCCGTACGCTGGAGCTATTCATGAATGACAGACGCTTTGAAGGCATCGAAGATATTTTCCTGTTCTTCTTTGAGTCTACCAACAGCCGTGGAGAACGTCAAATGCAGCTCATCGGCGGCACGTCACCTTTAACGTTCCTGTTTGTTGCTCCAAACGTGCAGCCCCTCCGTCTGAACCGTGCCCAGAACATAGGCACCTACTTCGACCATAACTATGTGGCGCTGGAGGCGAGGGAGCGGGATTTCAAAGAGTATGTACACAAGCTTTTTGTTTCTGACCCGGCTATGATACAGGCTTTTCCGGCCGTATATAACTCGCTGGATGAGAACCTGCTGCGCAGCATCAACATGGCGGGTGCCGTTGGTCAGAATGCAATTGCATCAGAATACCTTCAACTGGTAGATTTCCAGCAGAACCCGGTGCACGTCGGTCATCTGAACTTCCTTGTGAAAAAAGACCAGACTGCCGTTACCAGCAGCGACCTTTTTATCAATCCTACCCACACTGGTTTTGCTGGTGAGCGGCCAATTGTACTGAAGCCTGAGTTGCGACTGGCGCCAAACATGAAGTATGTAAACAACCTGGCGTGGCCGGCAAATACAGTAGTTGGTTATTCTGATGAAAAACCACTGGAGAACCGTTCTTTGCCAGGTGTTGGCTTCAACTACCCATACCTTACGATCAACGATCTGCTGCAGGAAACGCTGGTGCAGGTGCCTTACGAGGTAAACACCGACCGGTTCTACAGCGGTACGGTGGTATATCAGCCGGGTGTTACGGAGAAATCGTTTAACTACCTGCTGCCGGTTACGAGCCTGTACTTTGAGTTTTTTACACCACAGGATCTGGCGAATCACCTGACTTTCCACATCGACGTGAACCATGTGCGGGTAACACTGCAGGTGCCAACAGAAAGAGGAAATGTGGTGTATGAGCGAAGCTACTATGACAACCCGCTGAACTCGAAAGATGCCAGTGGAAATGTGATTCCAGAGAAAGGCCAGATCCTGAAGTCCAGAGTTGGTTTAGGAGTATTCCCTTTCTACAAGTTCACGGATGCAGTGCAGTACAACGACTTCTATAAGGTGATGCTGGTGGACGAGGACATTGATCCGCTGATGGTGAACAAGAACCACGCCCTGTCCTTTTTTGTGGGAGGCAAGCAACTGGAGTCGAGCGGAGGCATTATTTCTGCAACGGCTCACCGCAGAACCAAAAAGAGCAACAGCAGCGCCGGCAGTACCTACTATGAGATTCGCGGCACTCACTTCGATTTTGCTGAATTGACTCATGCCGGCGTGGATCTGACAGGCAAAGCGTTAATTGTGCCGAAGTTCCAGGAAATGCAGCAGGGGATACACAGCTTCACGTTTGCCGTTGATTTTGGAACCTCTAATACACACATCGCTTATACATCCGGCTCTAACCAACCGCCGCGCGAGTTCTCCATCACAGCCAACGACCAGCAGCTGGTGATGCTGAACAAGCCTTCCGAAGATCCGGCCCTCACAGATTACCAGCGCTTCCATAAGCGGGGCTTCGGCAGATTATTTGCCGTAGAGACCTTGCTGAAGCGGGAGTTTTTACCGCTGATCATTGGCTCGGGTGGTTCTTTGTATAACTTCCCGACCAGGACAGCCACCTGCGAATCGATAGACTTTGAGAACCAGATCACGAACCTGTTTGGTAACATCAACATTGGTTTCTCCATCAATACGGAAGGTACACACCAGAACCAGTATAACCAGACATACCACACCGACCTGAAGTGGAGCGAGACGCTGACCAACACCGGCAAGCGCCGTATTGAGGCCTTCTTTACCGAAGTCATGCTCCTCATCAAGAACAAGGTGGTGCTGAACCATGGCAATGTTGCTAGCACAAAGATTGTGTGGTTTGCGCCGCTGAGCTTTGACGAGTACTCCCGCAACATGTTCCAGAACGTGTGGGACAGCGTGTACCAAAGCGTATTCAAGAATGGCAGAACAACTGTGTGCATCACTGAATCGGTAGCGCCGTTCTACTTCCTGTCCAGAACGGGTGCTGTGGTGCCTAGCCAGGATGAGAACCTGATAAACGTAGACATTGGCGGAGGCACAACGGATGTGCTGCTGTTCACAAACCGTAAGCCATCCCACAGCTCTTCCTTCCGGTTTGCCGGTAACGACCTGTGGGGCGATGGTTTTGCCACCGTGAAGACCAGCAAAGACAATGGACTGCTGCAGTATGGGGTAGACCATGTACTGCGCATTCCGTTGACCGAAGAGGGCCGCGAATACCGTAAGTTCCTGGAAACTGCCTTAGGTAATCCTGATTTCAACTCTTCTGATATCAGCTCTTTGCTGTTCAGCTACGACAAAGAGCTGAACTACAGCTCCCAATTGCTGCAGGCACGCCAGCTAAGGCTGATGTTTTACCTGCACTTCGGCGCGCTGATGTACCACCTGGCGCAGCTGGTAGCGCAATTGGATGTAAAGGTGCCACGTTACATTTCTTTCAGTGGTCGTGGAAGTTTATACATCAAGCTCCTGAGCGCAGGTAACAACCTGTCGAATGTGGAGCGTTATGCCAAAGCTATCTTCCATAAAGTAACAGGGCAGGAGCCACCTGCAAACTTTAAGCTGGTGCTGGTAGATAACCCGAAGCAGGTAACAGCCAATGGTGGAGCCATGGCGCTGGAAGGAGCAGATCTGAATGACCTGACCAACATCCCGATCATGAAACCAACAGGCTCAGCAAACAAGGAAGATGCCCTGACACCTGTTACCAAAACCCAGATAACAGGGGAGTTGCGACAGGAAGTAATGGACAACGTGATGAACTGCCTGCAGCTGCTGCTGGATGATCCGGACATATCACCACTGATGCGCTCCATGGGTGTGGAAGTGGACCCGATGCGGGTGCTTAACTTTATGCGTGCCAACCTGCAGGACAGCTATACCATGGTACTGGAAGATACCGTACGCGGCCTGACAGACAGGGAGCAACTCCACGAAACAATGTTCTTTATGCCGCTGAAGCAGTCGCTATACTTATTGTCAAAAGAACTGTACAAGCAGCAGTCACAGGTAAGCGCTATCTCTTAAGGAGCAGGGAGGAGGACGTCAAACCTCCTCCTGCACCTCCGTTTCACAATGGGAATCCCTATCATTACCCCAGCGACCTTTTATCGGGTAAAGTTGCAGCTCTTTTCCTCCCATACTTTATGAATGCATGTTTACCTGCATTTTTAACCTAATTTTACATCAAGTAGAAATTACAAGAATTTATGGATTATTTAGCAATCATAGTAAGTTTCATATCGCTTGTAGGGGCTGGTTTTGCTTTCCTTAGGGCCAGCAGCTCACACCGCATTTTAATAAAGCGGATAGAGACGCTGAAGGAAAAGAACAACGCGCAGGAGGCGAGGCTCCGTAAGCTGGAGGGTAATTCGGGCAGAGGAAACAAACCAGCCATTGAGCCGAACGAGCCTGGTCGAAGAAACCAACCGAGGCAAGAGCAGCAACAGGAGCCACGACAAAAGCAGCCGCGGCAGGAGCAACAGCAGGAACAGCGACAAAAGCAAAGAGACAGGCAGCAGCAACCACAGCAGGTTTCACCAGCATCTCCAGGAACTCAGGATGTCCCGCAACAACCTCAGCCAAGAAAAAAGAAGGAAAACAGAAGACGCAATGAACCAATGGATAGAACTAACTCACTGGAACAAGGGGAGGAGCGTCCAGTTAGAGCAGCAAAATCTATAAAGCTGGAAATTGCAGAAGGTGATTTTCTGGATAACCTGGAGCGGTCAGCAGAAAATACTCCAACGGCAGTAGTAGCAGAATCTGGAATCAAATATGCCATCATCCCGGAAGACGGTTTGATCAGGATGCACCAGCTGCAGCAGCAGCCGGACTCCGACAGCTACCTAGAGGTAGATGTTCCGGCTGATGGCAGCAACATAACAAATTATCGCTTTAACCTGGCTGGTAATCATGCTTTTGTCATCGCGCAGGGTATTGACCGTTTGGAGAATGCCTTCTCTTTCGAGAAGCCCTCTAACCGCATGGTGAGTTCAGTGGTGCAGCAGCAGGACGGGGTCCTCACTAGAGTGAACAACGGCTGGAAAATTCAGGAAAAGGCAAGAATCGATTTCAGATAAACCCCTTACATGGAAGGCATTTTTATTTTTGAGGCTCTTTTAGTACTGGCTATTCTTGGCTATCAGGTGTATGTATACCGGAACACCAGAAGTAAAATTGAGCTGATAAAGAACCTCTTTCCTTCCGAAGACCAGCTTTCAGTGGGGGAGCATCTGCTCGATAATCCCGCTGCACCTGCCTCAGTAAGGCAAACTTCTGAACAGCTATGGCAGAAACTGCTGGCAGGTCAGCCTTTCAGGGAGTTCAAGTCTTCCAATCCAGTTGTGAAAAGAATTCTTTCTTCCGAGAATGGCGTATTGCACATTGAAGCAAAGGGCGGAGCCGTGCCTTCCTATAAAACTGCTGTCGAGAAATTAGATCAGCTGGTAAAGGGAAATAACATCTACCTGGTGGAAGGAGACCCGGAGGCACTCATCACTACAGTTGGCGCAGGGGGAAAAGGAGCGGCCACTATCGACCTGATTGAAGTCCGCAACCCGTCTGATACCTTCAGCAAGATTATCCGGAACACAAACGCATATCTGAAGCGTAACAAAGGAGCCGCAGCTGACTTTGATATCCTGAAGGATGTGTCGGAGCGTTTTTCAGAAGCTTTGGATGCGGAGGTACAGTCTACCGTAGCTACACCCCTGTATATTGGTTTGCTGGGTACATTTTCCGGAGTTATAATCGGCTTATCGAGCCTTATCTGGTCAGGTTTAGGTGCCGGTGAGGCCGGAGCCGCGACAGATTCCTTTATCACGGATCAGAACATCCCGTCTTTCCTGTTTGGGGTGCTGATTGCGATGGCTGGCAGCTTTTGTGGGCTTCTGCTCACCTTACTGGGTAACAATGCCCTCAAAAATGCCCGCAGCACCCGCGACAGACACCAGAACGAATACTATACTTTCCTGCAAACACACCTGCTGCCGAAGCTGAACTCTGATATGGCTGCCAGCTTGGGCAACCTGAAGTCGGTGCTGGACTCTTTTAACAAGGACTTCCTGGACAAGGTGCTTGGCTTCCGGCCTATTGTGGACACGCTCACGGAGAACATCAGCACCCAGAAGGAATTTATAGAGAAGCTGGACCAGATTGGTTTCACACAAATGGCAAACGCGAACCTGCAGGTGTTTGACAAAATAAAGGAAAGCGAGCACCTGTTCCAGAACTTTATGCAGTACCAGGTGGCATTAAATGAATCGGTGCGAAAAGGGGCGGAGCTAACGCATAGTATAGAGCAGGTGCTGAGCAGGCTGACCAGCCTGCAGGAGGGCTTTGACCAGGTGCCAGGTTATCTGCAGAAGCACGACGAATCTATTCAACGGCAGATAAACTTCTTTGGCCAACACGAGCAGGATTTACGCAACATCGGAGCCCGTGTAGAACAATACTTTGACAAAGCCGCACTGCGGTTAACAGACCTGATGGAGGCGCGGCTGCAGCACCAGGAGCGCGATGCGCAGAACGCCTATGAGAAGTGGCAGGAGCATTTCAGGAGGCTCAACGAAGATAATGTGTACAACCGCATCCTGGAGTACATGCAGCCCTTCGAGAATCTAAACCAGCAGCAGGAAAAGCTGAATGTAACCCAACAGCAACTGTCAGGGGAAATACGCCAGACAAATGAACGTCTGCTTCAGAAAATTGAAACTGATTCAGCCATTCAGCAGCAACTCCTCAGGCAGCTTGAGGCCCTAAATGCGAATATGGTAAAAAGCATGGAGCCAGGCCCGATTAAAGCAACGTTTGATAAGCTGTTTGGCGGAGGGAATAACAGGAGGTAGGGATGAGCAAGGAAAGCAGAGATTTTTTCTGGCCCAGTTACGTTGACCTGATGACAGTGCTTTTTCTGGTGATGCTGGTGCTGTTTGTCCTCAGCTTTAAAATGTTCCAGGGCAAAGACCGGGAGAACCGCGAAAACATTGCCCGTCTGCAGGTAGAAGTACAGGAAAAGCGCAAGCTTGATGAAATCAAGGCCGCACTTGCTCGCCTAGACGACGAATACTTTCAGTACAACGAGCAATATAAACGTCATGAACTGCTGGTAGATGTTGTTTTTGAGCAAAGCAGCGCCGTTATTCCACAGCGCTCCCGAGCACCGCTCCGGAAGGCAGGGGAGAACCTGAGCCAAGTGATTAACTCCATTGACGACAAAGATGTAAAGTACCTCATCGTAATTGATGGCCGCGCCGCCAGCTTCCCGGCAGGAGACCCTCGCAACGTCAGCCAACGGGAATATGCCCTGCAGCTAAGCTACCAGCGCGCCCTGGCCCTGATGGAGTTCTGGCAAAGTGCGGGAATAAAACTGCCGAAAGACCGCATCGAGTTGGTTGCCGCCGGTAGCGGTTTTGGAGGTGCAGGCCGCAAAGGAGACATCCGCGATCGCCGCTTTGTGATCCAGATATTGCCGAAAGTAGGTACACTGGAAACAGGGGAATAATACTCGTAACATAAAGCCTCTTTCATGAAGACACAGGTGACCTATTAAGTATAACTACATCTGTTGGCACGGACTGAAGGAGTTTATAGTCTTTGGGTTGAGCTACTGGGGGTAGGGGCCCTACCAAAGCATGGAGAGCACAAACCTTTACAATGGAATACAGGCTTATTGCAGCTATCTTAGCTGAATCTACGGCAGCTTAGACAGAATTATACTCAATCAATGCTGCTGGATGCTATGGATTACGGTTCAAGAGATAGGGTATAATTCTCCGCTTAATTTGAAGGAGGCGCTATATGTATGTTATGAACCATTGCACTTCTTTTCACCCTTCATCAGATAGATTAGCAATGACACTAGGTAAAAATACTTTTGCTGTTATGCTTTAAAGGTGCTTTCTGCATTCAAATAGCCAGGCATTGAGATGATGCAAATGCCTGACCGGGCAGAAACTTGTTGTAACTTATACTTTAAAAGCTGCTCTTTGCATGGTCTGAAGCCAATCAACTGCATCTGCCCGGTTTGAAAAAAGCTGAACTTCTATTTGAGAACCAATTTTACCCCAAAGCATCGCCTCTCCTGCTGATTCACCAAATGAGCCTGGGCGGGACACATGCGCTAAAAACCTGATACCTGAAGCATAGGCACGTGGCAGCCACTCTTCCGTTATCCAGGTTACAGAGTCAGCCCATGGCCCCGAGAAATCTGTATTATCATTCAGTCTGTAAGCACAATGGGTATGCTCATGCAACTCTAAACCAGCCATAATAGCTTGCTTTAAGTCCTGCTTAGAAGCAGTGCCATTCCATGTGGCTTCCACCAAATTGGCGTCACACTTGTATTCTATTTTGTAAAATGTCCTCCCAAAGACATTTTTTACTTCCTTCAACATAAGATAGGATACAGCTTATACAAGCTGGTTTATATTACCTATAAAGCTAAAGAAAAAAACAAAAACTAAATAAAACTACGGCCATCTACTTTGATGGCAGTTAATAGCAATGCTTTGTTTCTAGGCTCATCCAATTGCTCTCTGTAGTCTCTGCATCAGCCTTTGCTGGTCAATTTGAAAGCATAGGGCGTACCATCCTTTTTCCGGGTTTCAAGGTACTAAAGTAGCACTTACTGGGGCTATATAGTATTATCACTCCACCCACCGCTATTCCGGAACACAACAGCTTTCGCATCAGGGCATGAGGATTAGCTTTCGGATTTTAACCCAGGAAAGGCCTGGGTTACCTTAAACCCTTTCAAGCATGCCTGAACGTGCCCCCTTATGACTTATATGTAAACGTGAAAAATGCACTGGTATTGAAGGAGTACATACGGACTGATGGTAGCGGAGTTGCAGGAGTATGAAGTGTTGCTAGGTAGTGCTGAGAATTTTTCAGGTTTCTTATCAGTAAATGGTATAACTAATTGTTTTCGTTGTTTTACATGCTGCTGGTGCCCGGTCCACTGATTATGAGAAAGAAGGTTGCATGTGAAATTGTCTCCTTTCGGGCAGGGACCTTTCATTCCCGTTATAGATGGTTGAACTTTCTTACCATGGGCAAGCATCCTCGCTCATGTATGCTATTTTTGGGCCTCTGGCCCAATTGGATTGTAAACCTTGCATCATTTTTAAAACTGGTTAAAAAAATGTGCCAGTAAAGCGGAGAATGAAACGGCCCTGACCGCCAGGGAACAGTTTCCGCTACTGATTACTTTAGCCAGGCACCAGTCAACCAATGTGCGTCAGCTTATTTTCTTTTCTTGCCGGAAGATTTAAATCATGCATTCCACAGGCCACTATTTTGTCGCAAAAAGCCCTTCTTTTGTCAATTTTGCACCTCCTCTTTCTGGGTTTGTCCTGCTAAATTTGTAATACTAAACTAGATATCAACATAAAAAAAGATGGACCAATGGAAACAACAGCAGCAATTACCAACATTAAAGTTAGTACTACTATTCAGGCTCCGGTAGAGAAAGTATGGAAATACTGGACTGAGCCACAGCACATCATGCAGTGGAATAATGCGTCTGGTGAATGGCATACCCCTCGGGCAGAAAACGATCTACGAGTAGGCGGGAAATTCCTTTCCAGGATGGAGGCCAGAGACGGTAGTATGGGGTTTGATTTTTCAGGTATTTATACGGCTATTCAGGAGCACAAACTAATAGAATATGCCCTTGAGGACGGACGGAAAGTTCAGGTACTGTTCGTTCCGAACGGCAGGGAAACCAGCGTTACCGAAACCTTTGCAGCGGAGCAGACCCACCCGGTTGAAATGCAGCGAGCGGGATGGCAGGCAATTTTAGATAATTTCAAAAGCTATGTGGAATCTTCAGGCAAACCGGAACGCCTGCACTTTGAGACAAGCATCAGCGCTAAAGCCGAAAAAGTATACCGGACCATGCTGGATGAAAAGCAATATGCTGCCTGGACCGCCGTATTCAGCCCAACCTCCCACTATAGCGGAACCTGGCAAAAGGGGACTAAGATTCTTTTCCTGGGAGAAGACAAAGACGGTAACACCGAAGGCATGGTGAGCAGGATTAAAGAAAACATCCCGAATCAGTTTGTCAGTATAGAGCATCTCGGCCTGGTTAAAAACGGAACTGAAGTTACCAGCGGTGTGGAAGTGGAAGGTTGGGCAGGGGCAATGGAGAACTACACCTTTTCTGAAGATGAGAACACCACCATGCTTTCAGTAGACATAGACATCAACCAGGAGTATAAAACTTTTTTTTCCGAAACCTGGCCTAAAGCACTGCATAAACTAAAAGAAATATGTGAAGCCTGATAAAAAAGGCCGGTTCCATTCATAACCCTGTCTCTTGTCATGATTTTATTGCTTTAAGCAGGCGCAGGGGCCCTTCCTATAGTTGCTGATTTTGATTAGGAAGCTGTACTGCTGCATGTGCAGACAACATACGGTCATTTCTTCACAGGCTGTTTTGAAAAGATGGCTCCAAAGCCTGTACCAACATTTTTGCCAGAAAAGTGAGGCGCCCGTTGTTTTCATGGCTATACTGATTTTCAAACTGATTCATTTTTTATATGAACAAGGCTCTTTATTGTAAGGAGCCTTGTTTGTTTATTAACCTACAGCAGGCGCTCAGTAAGCATATGTGCTCTTCAAAGAAAGAATCTTTCCCTTCCCTCCAGGATGGCTGACCGTGGCTTCACGTTACATGACCAGAGTGTTTTACCTAAGCCTCTTCTGTCTCGTTAACTGATGGCTATATTCAGCACTTTCACTCCGTACAGTAAAATTTAGCGCCCATTCAATAAACTATTGAATAATGGAAGGCAAAGAGCATAGGGACAGCAATGATCGGGACAGCTCAACGGGTATGCGCGGCGTTAACAGGATGTCAGGTCTTTTTAACATTAAATAAACGCTTATCTTTGAACCCACAGTTAATCCGAACGCAGATGGTACTCTTTGACAATAGTCTTATCAGGTTAGATTATAACCCGGCTACCGATATTATGGAAGTGGAGTACCCTAACCTGCATGACTACTTTCTCTCCGATATAAAGCGCAGCATAGACACCTTGCTGGATACCGTTAAGATCTATGATGTGAAGCGGCTCCTGCTCGACTCGACCAGAACCATCGTCTCTGTTGGCAATGTGGAGAGCCGGGAAATTGCCACCTATCTTGCTGCGGGGCTCACGAAAACCCGGGTGCAAAAGTTGGCACGGGTTAAGTCACCAAGTGCCACGGTGGAGAATACTGCGTAGCATAACATCAGGCACATCAGCGAAGTGCAGGCGCTGCCGTTCGAATTGCAGAACTTTAGCAACAAGCACAGGCTATTGAATGGCTGCTGGGCAATTCTTGATCAAGCTTTCATTTAGGCTGTGTACTTCTTATCTTGCGCCCCCACAACTTTTTGCAGGAACAAAAGAGAGATTATAAAAGAAGAGTATATGGAAGATAATCTCACCAACGAAGACAGGATGCATGGCTCTATTTTCGTGCTGCTCAAACGCTTCGTGGAGAGTTTGTACGGGTACAGCACATGGGTGAACCTGCTGGAAACGTCGGGCGTCAGGCATGCTCCCTACCATATGAACGAGATGTACCCCACCAGTGAAATCTTCGCTATTGTAGGGAAAGCCTCTGAACTGATGGGAATTCCACCGCACCAGATAATGGAAATGTACGGGGAGTCTCTTGTGCCTGACCTGCTGTTAATATACAAAAAGTACATGCGCCCGGAGTGGCGCACCTACGACATGCTGCTTAACACAGAAAAGACTGTGCATGCTGCCGTCAGGAAAGAGGACGGCAGGACATCTCCGCCCATGCTACTGGTGACAAAGAAGGGGGAGAGACAGTTGATAGTGGATTACCACTCTAAGCGCAGGATGGGTGGAGTAGCCGTGGGCATAATCAAGGGCATCGCCAGGTACTATGACGAAAGCGACAAAGTAGAGGTCACGCTCATGACGCCGATAGGAGAGGAGAGAGTTCAGATAGTAGTGGATTTCCCGCGGCTGGTTTAGTATGCGCTTTTCTAAAAACAGCCTGAGGCTTCTCCGGTAAGAATGGTGCGTTTGCCCCTTACCACCTCTTTTATTTGACGTTTCCTCTGTTGAGGCGTATATGCCTGAACTCATCAGGGGGTGAGATGTGAAAGAGGGGAACGCCGACAAATCAGGTAATAGCCTGCTGCAACTTCATTGCTTTTGCAGGAACAAGGCGAAGTTGCAGGAGAAGTTTCAGTGGATAAAGGAGAAGATGAAAGAGTGACCTGAACTCTGAGTGGCAGTATAAGAACACCTTTTTGTTTTAATCGTCAGAAATCATTTCAAAATACAACATGGCACTCTTCATGGAAGACAATAACACATTTGGTAGTAACTTTATGGAACAGGTGGCCCAACAGTTCGGGCAGGTGTATTTCAGCTATGACACCAGCAGCAGCGTCTTTACCCATATCGCCCCTGCATTCGAACAGCTTTGGGGGATAAAGCCCGCAGACGTGACCAATCCTGTTGCTTTGCTGTCTTACGTTCATGAAGATGACCGGGAGTTCCTGTCCCACCAGTACCAGAAGCTGAAGATTACGCGGGAGCAGGTTCAAGCGGAGTTCAGAATCGTGCAGGCTGACCAGCGCATCAAGTGGATTCGCCTTTCTGCCTGCTATTTAAGAAGTGAGGAGTGCCCTCAGCACCTGATTGGGGGGTATGCAGAGAACATCACAGAGGAAAAAGAGTACGCTCATAACCTCTTGAAGTACAACAACAAAAAGAACTCTACCCTGGAGATACTCTCTCATGACCTGGCTGCCCCCTTCGCCAACATACAAAGTGCCATCCATGCCCTCGAAGAGCAGATAAAACCGGAAGACCCGGACACCCGCAAATTAATAGAATTCATCCGGCAGGATGCCATCAAAGGCTCTGACATGATTCGGGACTTCGTGGACAACGAGTTCCTGGAATCCTCGCAGGTGGTGCTGCACAAAGAGCAGATGGATGTAGCCAACAGCATCTCTATCATGATGGATAATTACAAGGAGCGGGAAAAGCTGATAGACAAACATTTCAGCCTCATATCCCCTGAAAAGCCTGTATACCTCTACGTAGACACAATGAAGTTCATGCAGTGCATGAACAACCTGGTAAGCAATGCAATTAAATTCACCCACGACAATGGCCGCATCACCGTGTCGGTGGAAGAAAAGGAAGACCACGTGCTGCTGACGGTGGCTGACAACGGCATCGGCATTCCGCCAAAGATGCAGCCTTACCTGTTCGACAGGTTCACGAAAGCACGGAGGGAGGGCTTGCGGGGAGAAAAGACAACAGGCCTTGGCATGTCCATCATCCATACAATTATAGATCTGCACGGGGGGAAGATAAATTTCAAAAGCCAGGAGAATGCCGGCACTACTTTTTATATCCTGATGCCGAAAGAGTAGAGGCCCCGGAGCCGCCGGTTACGCCATGATGCTCCGAAGCTTGTCTTTAGTGAGCGGCTTGTGGAGAAAAGCGGCTGCCGGACTCTTGGCTGCCTTTTCCCTGTCCCATGGGCTTTGAGAACTGCTGAGCAGCACAATCCTGGTGTCGGTGAGGTTCATGTTCAGCTTAACGAGTTCTTCCATAAAAGTAAATCCATCCATTAACGGCATCTTGATGTCCAGCAGGATAAGCTGCGGAAGCCGCCCCTGCGAAGCTGCCTCTCTAATATGTGTCAGCCCCTGTGCTCCGTTGTAGGCAATTTCTACCTGCTTTCCTATTCCCACACTGCTAAGCAGCCGCTTTGTCAGGAAAACGAAGTTTATGTCGTCATCTATCACTAAAACTCTTTCAACTTGTTTCATACAGTTTGGGTGAGCTGATTTTTAAAAAAAGTGTTTAAGATGTTATACCCATCTGTCCAGAATCTGGAGGGGCAAATGAATGCAGGGGCAGTGGTAAATGGCGGTTACTGTTGCCCCTTGAGATACACCTTAAAGCAGGTGCCTTTTCCCAGCGTGCTCTCCACCTTAATCTTACCCCCGGTATCCTCCACCATTCTCTTCACAATGAACAGACCCAGACCTGTCCCTTTCACATCCTTCCTTAGCCTGGTATAACGCTCAAATATTGCCTCCTGCATCCCTTCCTCTATGCCACGCCCGTTGTCGCTGACGGAGAGCAGCGTGTACGTACCTGCCTTTTCTGTTGTGATGCATATCGCTGGTGCCCTGTCCGGTGCTCTGTACTTAATGGCGTTGCTCAGCAGGTTATAGATGATGCTCCTGACATTCTTGCGGGAGAGGTTAATCTCTGTTTCCTTTAATTCACATCTTACCTGCGCACCAGTTTTATGAATCTTATCCGTCAGGGCAAGTTGGGCATCCTCAATCAGGTTCCCAAAGTTCACCCGCTCTGCCTCCCTGGCGAAATTGGTGTCACTGTCCTTTATGTCTGAGAGTTCCGCGACCGTCCTGCGGAGGTTGTCCAGGGACAGGCTCAGCAGGCTCAATAGCTCCTGTGTGTTTTCTTCACTGCCGGATGTAGCCTTCAGCAAGCCAATCAGACTCTTCATATTAGAAAGCGGCCCTTTGATGTCGTGCGAAATACTGTAGATGATGTTCTCATACGTCTTGTTGAGCTTCTCATACTCCTGCAGCACCTCAACGCGGTCGTTGATGTCTATGAAGGTGATGATGACGCCATTGGTTCTGTTCTCTTTCCGGATGATGTAGGGCAGGATGTTCATCTGGTACCACTTTCTGTCGGTCGTCTGGATATCTTTTTCCAGGTCCTTGCTGCTTCCAATAACCTCTTTTATGTTCTCGATGATGGTTGGGAAACGGATGTTACTGGAAAGTTCGTCTATGTGCCTGCCAATGCCGGCCGGGTCTAGCTTAAAGTGCGTCATGGCAGGAGGGGTGAACTTGCGGAGTATCAGATTGGCATCTACAAAAAGCTGCGGAATGGTGGTGTTGCTGAAATAGTTCTCCAACTCATCGTTCAGATCAATAAGCTTTTTTTGTGATTCAGTCTTTTTGGCTGGTTGTCCCATGGAAAGAGAATTTGTACTTATGTTTCTAAATATACATAGAATAATGAAAAAATATACTGCTGCTACTCAGGAGCCAGCAAACAGAATGTTTCCTGCTTTCCTTGCAGATGAGGTGCACACCAGCTCTTATAGAGCCAAAGCAGGTGCTGCGGCAGGTATGCGTACCGGAAAAAAATAACAGCAGCAGCGCCTTTCCTGAGCGGCAGGAATTTCTTGTTGCTCGCTATGGCAGAGCGGACCCTGGAAAAAATTAAATGTTAGTCAGGCTTTGACATGTGGCTGCCACCCAGGGAGATCTTCAGCTGACTAGTCTTCAGGCACAAACAAAATTGGCCTGTTTCCGTTTTTCAATGCATACATTAACTAACTATAGACTATGATTTCAGCAAAGGGATATGCCGCTTATGATCCTGTTCAGCCGTTAGCGCCTTATGATTTTGAACGGCGTGACGTTGGAGCGCACGATGTGATGATAGAAATCCTGTTCTGCGGTGTCTGCCACTCAGACCTGCATACGGTCAGAAGTGAATGGGGTGGGGCCATGTATCCTGTCGTGCCCGGCCATGAGATAGTGGGGCGGGTCGTGCAAGTGGGAACGCAAGTAAACAGGTTTCAGGTGGGCGAAACGGCCGGCGTAGGCTGTATGGTAGATTCCTGCCGCTCCTGCTCCAGCTGCTCAGAGGGCCTGGAACAGTATTGTGAAGTAGGGTTTACTGCTACCTATAACAGTCCTGAACCTGGTATGGAAACGCCTACCTATGGCGGCTACTCGAACCGCATCATCGTGAGGGAAGACTTTGTGCTTAAGATACGGGAAGACCAGGACCTGGCGCGTGTTGCGCCGCTGCTGTGCGCCGGTATCACAACCTATTCCCCGCTTCGCGAGTGGAAGGTAGGAAAAGGCCATAAACTGGCAGTGGTAGGCTTGGGAGGCTTAGGCCACATGGCTGTGAAACTAGCTGCCTCCATGGGCGCTGAAGTTACTGTTTTAAGCACATCACCGGAGAAAGAGGCCGACGCTACAAGTTTGGGAGCACACAAGTTTGTAGTTACCAGGGATGCAAAGGCTTTAGAGAAAGTAAAGAATTCGTTTGATTTCATCATCAACACGGTATCTGCGAAGGTAAGCCTGGACATGTACGCCAGCCTGCTGCGTCGTGACGGCACCATGATACTGCTGGGTGTTCCTCCGGAAGCACCCGAACTCCACGCCGCCACATTGATATTCGGCCGTCGACGCATTGCCGGCTCCCTGATAGGAGGGATTGCTGAGACCCAGGAGATGCTGGACTACTGTGCTGAGCATGATATCCTGTCGGATGTAGAGGTTATTCCGATAGACTACATTAACGAGGCTTACGAGCGCATGCTGAAAGGCGATGTGAAGTACCGGTTTGTGATTGACCTATCGACGCTCTAAAACCAGTCCTGCAAAACCACGAGAAGGGCTTACATTATATCTGTTTGAGAAATATCTTATTCAAAAACAAAAGCCTTTCTTCATTCGGAAGGCTTTTGTTTTTATAGCAGGTGCTCTTGCAAAACCTTTTCTATAAAATAACCTCACTAGCTTTGAAGCCGTTAACAGCGACGCCTTTTCTCTATATCTATGGGTAATGCGTAATCCGCTCGGTACTCTTTTAACTTTTGCATCAGCATCAAGTACGTTTATCGGCCTGGCTGCAAGTTGTATCAGATATGTTTGCTGTACAGTTATACCCCTTCACATAAAGCTACTTCCATAAAGCCAGGTCTTTTCTATTCGTCCGCACGGAGTGAATGAGTTTCCATTTTTTTGGCTGAACGTCTGGGAGCAGGCGTTCTCTGTTGTAAACGTTGCGGTACCGCGGGCTAGAGTGCCGGGTCATCTTTTTTAAATAAACCGAAACTTAATTATTGTGTAATAAGTATATAAGGATAAATATATATAAACTTAAAAATTTAGCGTATGTGCCGGATAGCTGCTGTATAGTTCAATGTAAAACTAGTTATCCATTTGTCAGGTAACTAATCATTCTGTTCAAAGTAAAAGGCCTTTTAGTTGCTTTGCTCAATTGTATGTGATATGCTTTTTAATTCTCTCGAGTTTCTTATCTTCTTCCCCACTGTAGTTCTCCTCTACTTCCTGTTCCCGTACCGCTACAGGTGGGCTGTGCTGCTCATTGCCAGCTATACTTTTTATATGTTCTGGCGCGTGGACTATGCCATTATTCTTGTTATCTCCACCTTAATAGACTACCTGTGCAGTAGGATGATGGACAGATACACAGAAGAAGGCAAGGCAAAGCGGAAGCCCTGGCTCTGGCTGAGCCTTTTGTCAAACTTAGGCATCCTCTTCACTTTCAAATACTACAACTTCTTCAGCAGCGCTGCCCACGACCTGGCAGAGGTTTTAGGGGTGGGCTATGCTGCCCCTGCCTTTGAGTTGCTCCTGCCCATGGGAATTTCCTTTTATACCTTTCAAACCATGAGCTACTCCATCGACGTGTACTATGGCAGAATAAAGGCCGAGAAGCACCTGGGTATCTTTGCACTTTTCGTTACTTTCTTCCCTCAGCTAGTGGCAGGACCTATTGAAAGAGCAGGAAACCTGCTGGGCCAACTCAGGGAGAAACATGATTTTGATTATCATCGTGTAACGAACGGGCTAAAGCTCATGGCCTGGGGTCTGTTCAAGAAAGTTGTTATTGCAGACCGCTTGGCCGTGATGGTGAACCAAGTGTACAACAACCCGACAGACTATGAGGGCATTCCTCTTATTCTGGCAACCGTCTTCTTTGCTTTCCAGATTTACTGTGACTTCTCGGGTTATACAGACATAGCTATCGGTTCTGCCCAGGTAATGGGCTTCAGGTTAATGGAGAACTTCAGGAGGCCATACTTTTCCAGGTCCATCAGGGAGTTCTGGGGCCGCTGGCACATCTCCCTGTCTACTTGGTTCCGGGACTATTTGTATATTCCACTGGGTGGAAACCGTGTGGTGAAGTGGCGCTGGTACTATAACCTCTTCCTTGTTTTCTTGGTAAGCGGGCTATGGCACGGAGCCAACTGGACTTTTATGGTGTGGGGTGCACTGCATGGCTTCTATCAGGTGTTTGGCTTTTTAACAGCAGATAAACGAAGTGAACTGGTGAAACAATTCAGGCTTGATTCAAATAAAAGCTTCTACAGCTTCCTGCAGGTCGCGACTACATTTTCCCTGGTCTGTTTAGCCTGGATATTCTTTCGGGCAAACAGTGTCTCTGATGCCTTGTATATCTCTACCCACATGTTCACCGGGATGTCAGAATCATTGAGCGAGATGCTGACAAATGAAAGAGGCCTGAGGAGAGCGTGGGTTATGTTCAGCCAAGCAGACCACGTCTTTATATTGAGCTGTATGGCACTAGTTGTGTTCGTTATGCTGGAGTTGCTTTCTGAAACAGGCTGGAAAATAGACATGTCCAAGCACAATGCAATAGTAAGAACTACTGCTTATGGGGTGGGGGCGGCTCTTATATTATTAACGGGTCGTTTCGTTGATGCTGAATTTATTTACTTTCAGTTTTAGGAAAATGAAAAGAAAGTTTTTACTTAAGATACTTGGCGTAGGGTTAGCTACAGCTTTAGCTTACTTCGGTATAATATTCCTGATGCTTGCCATAGGAAAAGTAAATTGGCTGCCCAATGCCAGGTATACACATGGCGGGTATGGCCATACTCTTGTCAAACTACAGGAGGCAAAGCAGGTTCAGGGTGTAGACATGTTGTTTATCGGATCATCCCATGTGTACAGAGGCTTTGACCCCAGGATATTTAACCAGCACAACATACGGACGTTTAACTTAGGTACTCCATCTCAAACACCCTTTGTTTCATATTATCTTTTGAAGGAACACCTTCCTGCAATCAATCCCAGATACGTGGTGATGGACTTATACTGGAATGTGTTGTCTATGCCTGCCACAGAGGCTGGAGCCGATGTTATCTCGAACTCTGAAATAAGAGGAACTCTTCTGGACATGGTGTGGGAGAGCCGGGACATAGTGCTGCTGAATAGCTTTCTGATAAGTTATATCAATCAGATGATATCTCCACTGGACACCAGTGCACAGAAAGAAATTCTTAGCGATGAGTATATAGGTGCAGGTTATGTAGCATCTAAAATGGATAGGAATCTAATGAGCGATATAGAACTGGCGCATCAGCCCAAGTACCGCTTTACACCCAATAAACTACAGGTAAATCATCTGAAAAAGATTATTAACCTCTGCAAAAAACATAATGTGGAGCTGATATTTGTTGTTACTCCTGTCACAAAAGAATACTTCAATTCGGTACAGAACTACCAGGAGTTTACAGATTTGGCAGGGGGTATAGCTTCTGATTACAGCATACCGTTAATTGATTATAACACAGAAGAAGGACTCATTTTAGATTCGCAAAGCGACTTCTATGACAAGGACCACTTAAGCCAGGCAGGTGTGGAAAAATTCAACGCTGCTTTCATCAAGAAGTTTTACGATGATTTATATTTAAATAACACTAGCGCATTAAATCAATAAGTTGATTTGTTGCTAGTTCCTTCTGCTCGAGCCTCCAGGGCAATCAACGGCGGCCCTGGTAAAAATTCAGGCTGCTTTTTTCTCCAGTTGACAGTAATCCAAGTCGCCGCAGAGATGTTCGGCAATCTGGGTTTCTCTTGACTGCCCTTTCCCTCATTCCAATTGACTTTGTGTAAACCTATACCTGTGATAAGGCTACTTAAGTCTTGTTGTGCAGGTAATTTAATCATCTAAAACAGCATTTTGGGATGATGCCTTATTTATGCTTCCCTTCATGATGGAGGCACAATGAGTTCTTTTGTCTTCATTCCCTGTCTCTATATCCCTCACAATAATTCATAAATTCCTGTATATATAAATTAAAATTTTAATTGATTCATTTATATTATCATTAAAAAATTAATTTATATTTACACAAATACTTTTATTAATACCACTATATAGTAGATATCATTCCTCTTATATAGTATACCCATCAGAAATTTCTTCTATTCCTGTTTTTCTACTTGGATCCAGCCTAATACCTATGAACACTTATACTAAATTTTTTTTTATGCTTTTGCTTTCTATAGGATGCGTCTTAAAACTTCAGGCACAAACAAACGCGAAGCTTAAAGTAGGGAAAGCGTCAGAGGTCAAAGCGAAATTTGAAGCTAAAGCGAAGGGAAAGCAGGCTAAAGGTACCCATGCTCAGCTAAGTCAGAAAGTGACTCAGGGCCAGCTTGTTCTGAACTTAAAGCGCAGCAGAAAAGAAGGAACAGCAGACATTTTTTATGGTGACGTTGAAAATACAAAAGACGGCACATTTTACCTGAAAATTGTGGGCAATGACGTATCTGGTTCCATCATCTTAAAGGAGCAGAAAAAATACTATGATTATTCGTCCTCATCAGACGGCTCTGTTTATTTGGTAGAGAAGGATATTGACAAGATTCTGTGCATTGAATATCAGGAAAGCCCGGATAAAGTGGCTACATCTGATATGCCGGGCGGCACTGCGGTAGCAGCGGTGCCCGGGTTGGAGAGCCTGCCTGGTGCTGAAGCGGTTGTATTGCTGGATTTTGATGGTCAGACGGTAGGCAATACGTTGTGGAACTCCAGGTTTACCTATGGGGAACCCATTGTTGCAGCTCCAGCATTCCTCACGGATGCCGAAATGGTAGCGGTATGGAAAATGGTAAGTGAAGACTTTCGCCCCTTTGCTCTGAATGTAACTACAAATGAAGCAGTCTTTAACCGTGCGCCTGCAACCAGCCGGATGCGCGTGATTTTTACCCCTACTAATTACTTTTACCCTAATGCCGGAGGAGCTGCGTACGTAAACTCCTTTACCTTTGCCAGTACACATGGCGAAACGCCCGCGTTTGTGTGGAATGGGAGCATAAAAGGAGCAGGAGAGGCAGGCTCTCATGAAATAGGTCATACTTTAGGCCTGTCTCATGATGGAAGGAGCAACCCATATATCGAAGAATATTACTATGGGCACGAGGAATGGGCTCCAATCATGGGAGTAGGCTATTATAGCTCAGTCGTGCAATGGAGCAAAGGAGAATACCCATATGCCAGCAATACACAGGATGACCTTCAAATCATCACCACTCAAAATGGGTTCGGCTACAGGGGCGATGATCACGGCAACACCAGGGAGAATGCATCACCCCTGACCGTGGCTGGGAGTGGCCAGGTGTCGCCATCTGTCAACAAAGGAGTAGTCGCTACACGAACCGATGTGGATGTGTTTTCTTTCACCACCAGTGGAGGCCGTGTCATCCTGCAGGCAGAACCTGACCCCTCGTATCCGAACCTGGACATTTTGCTTACCCTTAAGAATTCTACCGGTGCCACCGTATCCACAGCAAACCCATCTACGCTTGCCGCCTCCTTTGATCAGACATTGGCAGCGGGCACCTACTATCTGGAGATAGATGGATCGAAGGGAGATCTCGGCGCTAACTCAGATTATGCCTCCCTTGGTGAGTACTTTGTTTCAGGCACTGTGCCGAGCAATGTTAGCCCCATAGTAAGCCTTACCTCTCCAACCAACGGGCAGCGCTTTACGGCTCCGGCCACCATTCATATGGCAGCGGACGCTTCCGACGCGGGCGGCAGTGTAACCAAGGTGGAGTTCTTTAACGGCAGCATTAAACTTGGCGAGGATCTTAACGCACCATATACCTACAACTGGGGCGGTGTTGCGGCAGGCTCTTACACTATTACGGCTAAGGCAACTGACAATTTAGGCGCTACCACCACCTCGGCTCCTGTGGCGGTGAGAGTAGATGGCAACTCGCCTCCGATAGTTCAGATCACCTCTCCAGGAAATAATCATACCCTCACGATTCCCCAAAACCCTATACATATTACAGTTAACGCTTCCGACGCGGACGGCAGAGTAGCCAAGGTGGAGTTCTTCAACGGTTCCACTAAGTTGGGCGAGGATTTCAGTGCCCCATACACCTATAGCTGGAGGCAACCACATACAGGCATCTACTACATCACAGCCCTGGCGACCGACAATACCGGTGCTAAAACAGTCTCTGATGCGATAAAGGTAACCGTTGTTAAGCCTGGAAAAGGCAACATGAAAGCAATCTCCAAAGCAAAGTTAGCCGCTGCTGCTACCGACGAAGAACTGGCGGAGCCGGTAATATACCCGAATCCAGTAACGGGTGATAACATGGTGAACATAAACTTGCCGGCTTATAACGCTGAAGCTAGCATTATGCTGCATGAACTGAGCACGGGAAGAAAATTATTCGAGAGAAGTTATAGTAACAGACAAGCTGTGCAGCTCGACGTTTCTGATTTGCCACGCGGAGTATATAGCCTTACAATAGTAGCAGAAGGCAGGATGTGGACAAAGAAGCTTGTTGTAATGCCGTAAACGTAAAGCTTCAGGCTTGCCTGGATAGCACAGATAAAGGCTCACTTTTGTGAAAGAACTGGCAAGGGTTCTAGGTAAATCTCCCATACCGGCCTCTTGAACCTGAAATCAAAAGTCCTGTGAAAATGATGAACTCACGGGCTTTCTCATTGCTATATTTCGGCTGTATAGCCGTCATAATAATTGCTGAAAGCTGTCCTGAACATCTTTGTCCAGGGCCAAATCTGCTGCCGACATACTTGTCCGCGTGTAGAGAAGATAAATGAAAGTGGTCTCCCATCAGCTTCAGGACTTCTTTGCCTTTCAAGGCTTCGGTTATCCAGGGGCTCCCGCAGCGCTGCATGCTTTTCCTGCGCTCTTTCCTTAGAAAAGACAGCAGCCACTCATTTTTTTATTCTTTTCGATGCTAATCCCCTTTAAAGTATCATTGTAATTGCTCCTGCTGACTTTGAACACCGCACATGTGTCTGGAAAACATCAGAAGAGCGTAATCTTTCCTATCTTGTTAATCAGGCAAGGCTTGATTCACTATATTTCTGACCTGCACAGAACTTCAGCCATGTTAACGTGCGGCGACCACTTATTGTAACATGATAACAGTTTCTTCAGAGATTAGCTTTACAGAGGTCTTAGACCTTTTAGGAACGTTTGCCTTTGCCGTAAGCGGCATAAGATTGGCTTCAGGCAAGAACATCGACTGGTTTGGAGCATACGTCATTGGTCTGGTAACAGCGATTGGAGGCGGAACCATCAGGGATCTGCTGCTGGATGTGAAACCTTTCTGGATGCTGGATGCTACGTACCTGCTCACAACAGGGGCAGCCTTACTTGCAGCCATACTCTTCAGGGATAAACTATTAAAGTTAGGAAACACATTGTTCCTGTTCGACACCATCGGGCTTGGGCTTTTCACTACTGTAGGAATAGCCAAGAGCCTAAATTCTGGGCTACCATTCTGGGTCTGTGTCACGATGGGTGCGATAACTGGAACCGCAGGTGGCGTCATCCGCGACGTGCTCCTCAATGAAGTGCCTTTGCTTTTCCGGAAAGACATATATGCGTTGCCATGCATAGCAGGCGGCATTGTGTTCTTTGTGTGCTACCAGTTTGACTTCCTGGTTCCTGTTGTGGAGCTGTTAGCTGCCACAACAGTGATTCTTACCAGGATAGTAGCTGTGAAATTTCATATCCAGTTACCTATTCTGAACCTTGAAGGGAAAGGCAGGAAGGAATAGCAGCATCAGCTTTTCACAGGAGAGGAAGGTAAGGCCCCTGCCACACATTGTTTCTGCCTGCCATTCCACCAGAAACAGGATTCATACTATTACACTGGATTAGCTAGTGCACTTACGCTGTCGGGGGTACGCTCGAGCGAGGAGTGCCTTTTGAAAAGGTTGCATTTAGATGAAGGCGTTATGATGAAATTGTGGCAAAACCGAAAATAGCGTTTGATTTATTCTTTTTGTAAAGTTTTTGCCATTTTGTTGCGAACACAAAAGCTTATCTTTAACATTGCATCATAATCGAGGTCCTTCTCCGGCTACAGCACAACGCAACACTCCTTGCGTCCTGCCGGAAGAGACTGAATTACCAGGTTCTTTAAATAGCGCCTGAACCTTAAAATGAACAGCTGCCAGTCCTATATCGCCACTTTACTTTTGGTGCTCTTTTGCAGGGTACTGGCACCTGAGGCTGCTATACTGGCGCTGCACCAGCACGAACACACAGACGACACATTCACTTCAGAAACCACTATTGGCAAAGCGCACCTGCATTGCGATGTGGCTGATTTCTGCAACAGTGAGTTCGCGCTTCCTGCGTTCTCTTCAGGGCTTGTAACAGCTCCCAAACCAGGCCTCTTCGTATCACCCTACAGTTTCGCCTGGAAATTTACCTTTCCCAACAACACCTACCTGCGTGGGCCTCCAATAGCGTAGCTACTCCTTTATTGCATCAAAACAGCCAGCACAATCCTGTGACAGGTCTTTTGCAACCATGTTCCTGGCTGTAAGAGGAAATTCTGTATTCCTGGCTGTTCCGTAACGCTGTTGCAGATGATGTTTCAGACCGCAACAGGTGAATCTGGTGCATTCTAAAGCAGGAAAAGCACGAAGTTTATTTTTTTCTTAGCCATGCCATACGTAAAGCCAGCAAAGCATTTCAAAGCTTGCCAAGCAGTGCTGTGGCCATACTTTCTTCTGCAAGCTGAGGCGACGCAAGAGGCAAAGTTTGCATTGGCCGGACTTTAAACTTTGCACCGCAAGGATTGGTGCCAACAGCGGTACTAATAACCTTCCTGTGCTTCCTGATATTTTCAACTTATCCGGCTACTTCTTTTCAATTTCATAATGAAGATGAAAATCTTATTCAGCTACTTTTTCTTATTAATTGCATTGTTAACCCATGGCGCGGCATCTGCACAGGTCAGGCCTTTTTCCTTCGCCGGTGAGCAAATAAGACCCGGCACCAGTCGGGCGTTTTTACTGCCGGTAAGCAGTGGGCAGGACAGCACGGTGATACCTGTTACTGTTTTCCATGGGAGCAAAAGCGGACCGGTACTGGGCATTACGGCAGGCATGCATGGCCTCGAATATGCGCCTATCATAGCTGCCCAGCAGCTCCCAAGGCACCTGGACCCTGCAAAAATGAAAGGAACAGTTCTTTTGGTGCACATGGCCAATGTGCCAGCATTTCTGCACAGAACTCTGATGATAAACCCGGTAGACGGCAAAAACCTGAACCGTGTTTTCCCTGGCAAGCCAAACGGAACCATGACAGAGTGTATCGCCCATATTCTCTCCAATGAGGTGATTGCGCGCAGCGACTATTTTGTTGACGTGCATGCCGGCGATGCTAACAATGACCTGAGGCCTTACTCAGGCTACTACAATTATTACGACATGCCGGAGGTGTCGGAAAAGGCCAGGAAAATGGCGGTGGCCCTGGGCTTTGACTTTATCGTGCAGTTCGGCAACGAGCAAACGCTGAAAGAGGAAGCTGTTTACTGCTCCCGTGAGGCCACCAAACGCAACATTCCGGCCGTGGACATTGAGTGCGGCAGGATGGGCATTGTGGAGGAGAAGCCGGTACTTCAAATTCATGATGCCTTGCTGAGCCTGATGCGCCACCTGCATATTCTGGAGGGGAAGCCAGCCTCCGTAAAAAACCCGGTGATGATAGCCCGGCGCACTTCTGTAGAGAGCGGGCACGAGGGGTTCTTTTACAGCGACATTTCCAGCGGCGACTACGTGAAAAAGGGGATGATGCTTGGCTACATCACCGACCTGTTCGGAAATCATGTGGCCGATGTCACCTGCCCGACAGACGGGGTTATACTCTACAAGACATTCAACCCACCTATAAAAAAAGGAGACGGCCTGTTTAGCATCGGGCACATACCCTAACCTTCAAACAAGAAAATGAGAAGCATGCATCCGGCTTTGTATAGCGGGCATAGCATGGCTTGTCACTACCAAATCAATCATATTAAAAGATATACATGTTTATTAATGCTGCTCCTGCTCCGGTTTGCTGCTGTGGCCCAAAACACAGGTTCCATCAGCGGACAGGTAACGGACAACAACGGAAACGGGATTGAAGGCATCACCCTTCTCCTGAAAGAAAACAGTCAGGTTGCAGTCACACAGCCTGATGGGGCTTATACAATCACTAACCTGCCCTTGGGGGAAATTACGGTTATTGTGAAAGGCCTGCTTTAAGGAGGAGATGCGGCAGGTGGTTTTAAACAAACTAGCTCCGCATGCCCATGTTGACTTTCACCTTAAAGCCATATCCAATGCGCTGCAGGAAGTGGAGGTGATGGGCCGGAAGGAAACCACCTATAAGAGCGAATACAGCTTTATCGGCACGAAAACGTCCAGCCTGGTGATAGATGTGCCACAGACTATTTCCACTGTCACCAAGGAGCTAATGGAAGACCAGCAGGCATTCAGGCTGAATGAGGTGGTGCAGAACGTGGCCGGTGTAAACCAGTACTCCAGCTATGATGACCTGACAGTGCGCGGGTTCCGGAACGGCTATGAGAGCGGCTTCCGTTTGGTAAATGGCCTTCGCTCGGGCTACAGCTACGGCAACGGCTTTTTCCGGGTGCCGCTTACAGTTAACCTGGAAAGGGTGGAGGTGCTGAAAGGCCCGGGTGCCGCCTTGTTTGGCGACATTAACCCAGGCGGCACCATCAACATGGTCACTAAAAAGCCGCTGGAGGAAAGCCGCAAGGCCCTAGGCTTCTTAATAGGCAGTTTTCAGACGATGCGGTCAACCTTGGATTTCACAGGACCGTTGAACGAGGACAAAACGATGCTGTACCGCCTTAACATAGGCTACGAAGACACCAAAACCTTCCGGGACGTGAACGACCGGAATTCACTTATAATTGCGCCAACGGTTACCTTCCGCCCCACAGATTACACCACCATCAACGCGGAAGTGGTGTACAGCAGCTTCAACGGGTACCTGGACCGCGGGCTACCTATACAAGGCGGAGACTTATATGCGCTTCCCTTCTCGTTTGCCCTGAACCAGCCCAACGACCATTTCATCGTATATGACCTGTCGCTGAATGCATCGCTGAACCATAAAATCAATGACAGGCTATCGTTTAATGCTGCCTACATGAAGTTTGCTTATGCAGAGGACATCCGGGAGCACCGCACGTTGAACACTTTTGCCGATGCGCCGCTGAACACGGTGATGAACCTGCGTTACTTTGAGCGGCGGGCCAAAGAGTATACCGACAACCTTTCGGCTTACTTCTCTCTGGCGCAGCATACGGGACGAATCAGCCATAAAATAGCGCTCGGAGCTGATTACGTGAAGTTCGATACAGACAAAAACAGCACCATGTTTGAGGCGCGTCAGCAGCTGATAAATGGCGAGGCGGTACCCTTGACGTTTGACCTGAAAAACCCGGTGTACGAGCTGAAGAACGCCAGCAGTTATATCCGTCGTCCGGTACCGCAGTTCTTTATCGATTACAACAACAATGTATACCATACCACCGGACTGTATGTGCAGGACCAAATGGAGGTGACGGAGCGGCTGGGCTTGCTGCTGGGCCTGCGTTACGAGATGTTCCGGGATGAGCGGGACTACGGAGACGGGGAGGAAACGATCCGGCAGAATGTGCTGCTGCCACGGGTGGGGGTAACATACTCGCTGCGCGAAAACCTGAATTACTTTGCCAGCTACAGCCAGGGCTTCAGACCAGTCAATCCACAGTACATCAGGTACCCGGAGCGCTACGGCAGAAGCGAGCCCTTTCAAAACGAATCCAGCTACCAGGTGGAGACAGGGCTGAAAGGGGAGTTCTTCCGGAAAGCTTTGTATGCCACGGTGTCGGTATACCAGATTGAGAAGCAGAATACCCTTGTCAATACATTTCAGCTGACGGAGGAAGGAAATCCCATCTACCGGCAGAACGGCAGAACAAGGTCGCAGGGGGCGGAACTGGAACTGGTAGGAAACCTGATGCCTAACTTCAGCCTTAACGCCAACTATGCCTTCAACCACACAGAAGTGCTGCAAGCCGATTTAAGTGCTGAGAATGGAATGATGGCTGCCAACGCTCCAAAGCATTCGGCGGGGCTTTGGGCAAAATACACATTCATCGTCCCTGCTTTAAGAGGCATTGGTGTGGCAGTGGGTGGCAGCCACGTCAGCCGCCGGCGCATGGAGGTGCAGGTAAACCAGGTAAACACAGGCGAACTGATGTGGGACTACTGGCCTGCATATATTGTGGCCAATGCAGCGCTTTTCTACAACGTCAATAAGTTTAAGTTCAGTTTTAACCTGAACAACGTGCTGGATGCGCAATACTTTGTCGGAGGATACGATTACTTCCGCTCAAGCCCGGGAGCTACACGCAATTTCATGACAACTATTGGCTATACTTTCTGATGGAGTAGCTTTCAAATCAAATCACATTATCAAGCAACTTAAAAATTATTAAATGGATATTATCCTAGAAGCAAAGCAACTCAGAAAAGCTTACCAGGACAAGCTGGCGCTGAAGGGCCTGAACCTGCAAATACGGGCCGGTGAAATTTTCTGCCTGCTGGGGCAGAACGGCGCGGGGAAATCAACCACCATCAACCTGTTTCTGGGGTTTATCACGCCTACCTCGGGCGCGGCCTACATAAACGGATTGGAAGTAGCTAGAAATATTACGGAAGTAAAAAAGTACCTGGCTTACATACCCGAGAACGTGATGCTGTACCCCAACCTGACGGGGCTGGAGAACCTGGCCTTGTTCAGCAGCCTGGCAGGGTTTGATTACTCAAAAGATGAACTGATGTACTACCTGGTGCAGGCAGGCTTGCCTGCAGAAGCCGCCAGCCGCAGGGTGGGAGGTTACTCCAAAGGTATGCGCCAGAAGGTGGGCATTGCCATTGCGGTGGCCAAACACGCCAGGGTGCTGCTGCTCGACGAGCCAACCTCAGGCCTCGACCCGAAGGCGAGCAACGAATTTTCAGAGCTGCTGCTGCAGCTTAGCGACGCAGGCACCGGCATCTTTATGGCCACGCATGATATTTTCCGGTCAAAGGAAGTGGGCACAAGAGTCGGCATTATGCGGGAGGGTGAGCTGGTGGAGGTGTTGCCTGCCGCCGACCTGGAGGCAAACGAGCTGGAAAAATTATACCTGAACCACATGCATATATAAGTATGGTAAAAAGTATCGCAAAGAAAGAATTCATCAGCACCCTCCGCGACAGCCGCTTTATGGCCTTAAGCGTCATCGTGCTGCTGCTGTTGCTCGCTGCCACCATCGTGGGGCTGCACAGCTATAAGACTTTACAGGCCGAGCGCGACGTGGCACAGGAAACAGTAAACAACCAGTTCGCCAATGCCGCAGACCGCCACCCGCACCGCATGGCGCACTATGGCTCCTATGCTTTCCGGCCAATGTCCAGCATCAGCTTCCTGGATTTCGGTATGGATTCCTATACAGGGTCCTCCGTGTACATGGAGGCGCACCGTCAGAACAGCGCCAACTTCAGCCAGGCGCAACAGTCTTCTTCGCTCATCCGGTTTGGTGAGATGACAGTGGCTTTTGTGCTGCAGATGCTCATTCCGCTGCTCATTATTTTCCTGTGCTTCGGAGCCTTTACGCAGGAGAAAGAGACAGGTACTTTAAAGATTCTGCTGAGCCAGGGTATAGCGCTCCGGCAGGTGGCCTGGTCCAAGATAGCAGGCTATAGTAAAGTGGTGGCGCTGGTGGTGGCACCTGCTTTAGTGTTGGCCAGCCTGCTGCTGTTTGGCAGAGGCGGCTTCGAACTGGGAGGGGATGTAGTGGTCAGGCTGCTGCTGTTTATGGTCTTTTACCTGGTCTACTTTTTTATTTTTATTGTGCTGTCGGTGGTGGTGTCGGCGCTTCACTAGCGTTCCAGTACAGCGCTTGTCACCTTGCTGGGTATCTGGATTCTCTTCTGTGTCATTACGCCAAAGGCCGCAGCCAACCTAGGAGCGAATTTATACACCACTCCCACCAAAGCACAGATGGAGGCCGATGTGCATGAGGAAGTGGCCAAGGGCATAGACGGACATAACTCGCAGGATGAACGGGCGGAGGCCCTGAAACAAGAGCTTTTGAAGAAGTATAAGGTGCAGACACCGGAGGAGTTGCCCGTGAACTTCGACGGTATTTTGATGGCAGTAGGAGAGGAGCAGAGCAGCCATGTATTTCAGGAGCATTTCGTAGAGCTGACAGGCACCTTTGAGAAACAGAACAGTATCTCGGAATATGCAGGCTTGTTGAACCCTTACCTGGCCGTGCGCCACTTATCCATGGGCATGGCGGGCTCCGATTTCAGCCATTACATACATTTCCAGAAGATGGCCGAGCAGTACCGCTACAATCAATCCCAAAAGCTGAACCACATTCAGGCTACACAGATAAAGTACGGCGACAAAGAAACGCGCCTGAGCGGCGAGACCTGGAAAGCTTTTACCCCTTTCACTTATGAAACGCCGCCTGCGGAATGGGCGCTCGGCAACCACATAGTATCCATAGCTGGCATGCTGCTGTGGCTGGTGCTGGTGAGCACAGTGGGAACTAGGCTGATTGACAAAACAAAAATTGCTTAAACGATGAGGACTTTCCGGATACTGATAAAATACGAATGGCTCAACTTCAGGGCTGATAAGGGGCTGCTGATTCTGACGGCCCTCACTCTGTTCGCAGGCCTGTACGGTATTTATTACGGCACCACAGAAATAGAAAGGCAGCGGGAAAACATAGCGGCCCTGGATGTGCTGACGGAGCATAACGTGGAAGAGATGAAGGTGAAATTCCCGGGGGATGCCGACGCAGGTGACATTGGTTACTACCACTCCACCTTTGCCGTAAATCACCCGGACTCCTGGGCCAGCCTCTCCATGGGCCAGCGCGACGTGAACCCTTACTACCTGAAACTGCGCCTGCTCAACCTGCAGTCGCAGTTGTACGACACAGAGAACATCAACCCGCTCAAAGTACTGTCCGGTAACTTTGACCTGGCTTTTGTGCTGGTGTACCTGTTTCCTTTGCTCATCATCGGACTTTGCTTTAACATCCTCTCAGCGGAGAAGGAGCAGGGAACGTTGCCCCTGTTGCTGTCGCAGCCTGTAGGTTTGCCTATGGTAGTGGGAGCCAAGCTGACATTCCGGCTGTTGCTCGTGCTGGGGCTGGCGCTGCTGCTTTCGGTAACAGCCATAGTATGGGGGCAGGTAGTGCCCGATGTGCGGGTAGGCATGTGGCTGGCGGTGGTGCTGCTTTACTGCCTCTTCTGGTTTGGCGTGGCCTACCTGGTGGCAGCGCTGCAGAAGAACTCAGCTTTCAACGCCGTAACCTTGTTGGGCGTGTGGCTGCTGCTGACCATTATTATACCAGCCCTGTTGAATGTGTATGTGGCCGTGAAGCAGCCTGTGCCGCAGGCACTGGAGTTAACCATCAAACAGCGCGAGGTGGTGCATGGGGGGTGGGATAAACCAAAGCGGGAAACAATGAACAAGTTCTTCGCCCTGTACCCGCAATGGGCCGACACTACTGAGATTCAGGGGCGCTTTGCCTGGCGCTGGTACTATGCTTTTCAGCACCTAGGTGACGTGGCGGTGGAGGACCTGGCAAGGGATTACCAGCTGAGCCTGCAGGCACGGCATCAGTTGGTAGCGCAACTGAATGTGCTGTCGGTGCCCGTGAATGTGCAGGGTATTTTTAATGCCATGGCAGGCTCAGACCTGCCGTCACACCTGGCTTTCCTGCAGAGTGCTACCCGACACCACGATTCGCTCCGGCAGTATTATTACCCTTTCCTCTTTAACCAGGTAGCTTTCACGCATGCCGATTACGAGAGAGAGCCAAGGCATACTTTTACAAGTACACCTGATTTTGCTACTGCTCTCAGCGGGCTTGTAAAACTATTCTTGAGCGTGCTGCTGGTGTTTGCCGTAGGTTTTTTGCTTTTCAGGGTGAAGGTAGCAGGGAGGAGTTCAGTGGCCATCGCCTGAAAGAGGCGTATTAAATCAATAACTAAAAATCTGTCTATCAGAAGCCTTTTGCTTTAGGTGAGAAGACCATTTATACCCAAGTTGTTTTGTGGCACTGCTACTTCAGTAGCAGTGCCACAAACCTTACCGGGCTTTCACCAGCTTATACTGCCTTGCCTCCCTGCCTGTGCTTACCTGCAGGATATATACGCCAGTAGCAAAGTCTTTCCCGAGCGAGAGGGGCTTATCAGCCGCTATGTCCTCCCGGTGCCACACTTCCCTACCGCTTACATCGTACACTTTCAGGCTGTACTTCTCTTCCTTCTTACCGTGCAACTGCAGCGTTACCTCCTCTTCGAAAGGATTCGGATAGTAGCTGATGAGCAAGCTTTCTGACCCCGGCTCGCTTCCAGATACTACCTGTGCGGAGGCAGCCTGGCTCTGCAGTACAGGCGAAAGCCTGCTGCCCGGTATGGGCGCCTCTATTGCACCACTCGGCAGCTGCCAGGCCACCGCCAGGTTGTCGAGACCCCAGTCTTCCTTGTGCAGGGCCTCGATGTAGTAGCGCTTACCTGCCTCCAGCCACACTTCCACAGATTTCTGCGAGGCGTACTTGTCCCACTGCCGGGGGTACGTCCAGCCTGATACAGAGGCAATCTTCACTTTGTCTGCAGGGTTGTCGGTGGTGCTCAGCCATAGCTCAGACTTATCATCTGATGCCAGGTAAAAGGTATAGTTGCCAGAAACTGGCGCACAGATATAGCCTCTGAGCCGCTGCCCATAGTTGTCAGCAACATTGACGGGTGCTTCGAATGAGGAAAGCTGGGAAGTGAAGGTAGGCACACTGGAAACAGGTATGGATGCAGTGGACTCACCACGCACATTTTCCCAATATTCTCTTAGGATGCTTCCCGTTGCAGTGCAGTTAGCTATTGCTGTGTTGACCACTGTAAACGTGATTGTTTTAGCAGTCCCGACTGTTCCTGTTGCGCCAGCACCGGAAAAGGGTGTTCCTGTAAGCGTATGGCTTCCTTCATGGAGTGCCCAGGGTAAATAATCAGCATTTCCCTGGTCTCCACCAATGCAGTATGGTGAAAAGCTTTCGGTTCTGTAGTTCTCTGTGCCATCAAACGAAAAACGGACACTCCCCACATTAGCAGGGGTGGTGTTAGCGCGAATGTTCAGGTTTTGAGTGGGAAGATCAGCCAGATTGAGTGTAGCACCCGTTGCAATGGGATCATAGCCCGCAATGGGCTGGTCTGTATCAGCATTCATCAGTGTAAAGCCGCTAAGCTCCTGGCTTCTGTCCGGGCTATAGCTGGCAGTGTAAGTGGTGTTCACATCCGGGACCGTTATTTTTCCGCCAGCAACTGTTCCAGGAGACCAGTTGCTGAACTGATACGATACGCCATCATAGGTCTGTGTTGGGAGAGCATGCAAAGGAATGGACATGCCGGATACAAAGTTCTGTGTGTAAGGTGTGGTTCTCGGCTGGTTGTTTAAGCTTAACGGTAGCCCCACGGGGCTGGTAGCAAGACTTACAGCAACTACCTTTGGAGTCAGATCTATATAGTTACTGTGCTTCAGGCCTTTCGAGTCAGTGACGGTAAGAATGAGCCGGTACCATACATTCACAGCCGTTTCTCCCTCGTCTGGTATAGTAAAGGTACCGCTTTTTACCCCACTCGCCACGGGTGGTCCATCGTGCTTGTGTGTGTCGTGGTGGAATTCTACCGACCAGCTAAAAGCACTTGCTGGCAAAGTGCCGTCTTCTGGGTCAGTTCCTGTTCCTGTAAAGGAAACTACGGTCCCTGCGCGGTACAGTGTTTGGTGAACCGGTGAAGTAACTTTAGCTGTTGGAGCGGCATTGTAAGTAGTAACGGTAAGAGTCGCTGCATTGCTGGTGACACTCCCCGCTTCATTGCTGACTAAAACCCGGTATTGTCCGGCACTAGCCGGGGTGGTGCTGGCAATAGTATAAGTAGCCCCCTTAGCGCCGGAAATGTTGGCGCCATTCTTTTGCCACTGGTAATTGAGCGGAGCCGTGCCTGACGCACTCACGCTGAAGGTGGCGGACTGCCCCTCCGTAACGGTAACGTCGGACGGCTGTCTGGTGATAGAAGGCGCACTTGTGTTTACGTAGATGATTTTGTAGAGAGCTCCGGCGCTGCGGCTGAGGTAATACAGGTTACCGTCATTGCCCAGTGTAAGACTGAGCGACTGGCCGGGTAGCCCGGAAGCGAACTTTGTTTGCACAGCTGTGCTGCCGGATATATCGATATAATTAATCCAGTTGCTGCAGTAGTCGTGGTAAAAGTACTTGCCGGTGTAGGTGGCCGGGTAGTTAGAGGTGGTAGGGTTGTAGAAAGCGCCTCCGGTAATGGCACATCCACTTTCAGTGTCGGACCTGCGATTGTAAGCATGAACAGGATTTTCATAAGCCGGATTGGTGCTGTTTCCTTCGGCACCTGGCCAGCCAAAATTCAACCCACCTGTGCTCGCATCATTGATTTCTTCCCAGCTGCCTTCTCCCACGTCGTTCACAAAAAACCGCCCGGTGCCTGTCTGAAAGGTAAAGGTGTATGGGTTTCTAAGTCCGAAAGCCCACACCCTTTTTCTCTGCTCCGTTCCGGAAGTAAAGGGATTTCCTGTCGGCACACTACCATCGGCATTAATTCGTAGCACTTTTCCATGGTAAGTGTCAAGTTCTTGTGCATTGGCGCTGTTAGCATTATCCCCCACGGCAATATAAAGCTTGCCATCCTTCCCGAATTGCAGCGCTCCTCCATTGTGATTGGTGGCGCTGCTCAGGGGGTCCAGTTCCAAAATTATCTTTTCACTACCAGCCAGAACAACATCACCATTTGCTGTAAAGCGGCTTACGCGGTTATGAATCGTTCCGGAGGAGACGGTGTAGTACAGGTAAATGAACTGATTAGATTTGAAATTTGGATCGAGTGCAATGCCAATTAAGCCCCTTTCACCGGAGGAGTTAACCTCTAACTGCATGAAGGGGGTTGCCAGCAGAGATCCGTTTTTAATTACACGCAAACGTCCACCCTGCTCAGCTATAAAAATCCTATCATCCGGCGCGAAGGCAAGTACTGTAGGCTTGCTGATGCCATCAGCAACACGTACCTGGCTAAAGCCGGAGGGAAAGGTTTGTGCGAATGAAGAAAAGGAAATAGATATGAAAGAAGTGAAGAGAAAAAGAAATGAATTTAAAAGGGGCCTTTCAAGCCTTTTGAAAATAGGTGCTGAAGGAAAATTTTTCATAAAAGTTTAGTCATATAGGTTTCTTGAAGATAGGAGAATAGTGAAACGTATAGGGTTGGATGTAAGCTGATTATGTATCAGATGCAGTTCTATTTTACGAGGGTGTCGCAGAATAGTGAGGTTGTGCTTACTACTAGTCAGGTGAAGATAGTGTTGTACTAAGGGAGGTTCTTTTTTGTAATCGCCCTATTCCTTTAGCCTGCATACTCTTTCGAGGGGATGAATGAGAAACTAAAATAAAATGTATGTTCTAAAATCTTACCTCTTTCCAGTCCAAATAATGAAAAATCAACCCACTGTAAATGAACCTTATTTTGGTTTGGCACCTCATCTTGTACAAAATCTTTTCAACATACTTATGATCTAAATTGAACAAAGCACATTTTCAAAAACAGGAAAAGGCTCCCCGGGATGAGGAGCCTTTAACAGGAGAATCATGTAATTGATAAGACAACAGAAAAACGAAAGCCGAGGCTTTCAGCTGTACTACAAGCAACCAGCCTTATGTTCATGCTTATTTTGCTTTGACTAATTTGTATTGCTTCGCCTCTTTGCCTGTACTCACTACCAGGATATACACTCCCGTGTTGAGCTC
>NZ_JBHUOX010000031.1:0-45679 GCF_042686245.1 Pontibacter toksunensis
GCTCCAAGAGATGCGGGGAAATAGGGATGACTTTTGCGCTGCACATATATCCAACATGTAGTAGTTGTTGCTAATAATGTTAGCAAATACGTAAACAAGAATTATAAAAGCTAAATATATTAGTTATATTAATTCACATCTACTAAATCAGGTGTTTGTAAAAAAGCTAAGAGCTGACAACTTGATAGAAGTGTTGGTAAGAAGAGTCTTCAAATCTTCTTCCATTGCATCGAAAACATACTCCTTCTTTTACATGGTTATATTCGGGAAACCAGCCTGCCCCGTGACACCTAACGCATACTTTTCTGTGACCAATGATTTCACCTTGCTCAGTAAGCACATCGATTTCTGTTTCTGCATGTAGTTTCTCATGGCATTCCCAGCAAAGGGTAGTCAAAGCCAAATCAGGGTACTCCCACGCTAGCTTTCCGACCTGGTAGTACCTGTGGTGGATGTGAAGGCTTTTTGTGTCTATCCACCTGATTTCTTTCAGCTCCTTTGGCGTCAGAGACTTAAGGTATAACTCCTGTGTTTTCTGCTTCTCTACCCGTAGTGCTGTCTCATCCGTTATATCCTTAGGGTAAGAGAGCCGCACAGGTAAAACTACGGTTGCTATCAATCTACAGAACACATCGTCGCCAGTAGTCAAAGAGAGTAACGAATAGTGCTCAGAGATTTTAAGCAATTCGCTTATAAATGCATTCCCATACCCTGTTTTGCATCGATATGACCTTCCTGTTTCTATGTCAAAAACAATATAAACAACCTTGTTTTGCGCTGTGCCGGCACCATGAAACGAAATCCTAGATCTCTCAATAAGACTCTTATTATAGCATTCCTGACACCTGTATTGGTCCCGTTCCAAAATAGCATTCCGCTTATTTTTCCACTGGGTACTCTCTAGCTGTTCCTTATAATTCATTGATTAAGCGCTAAACCTTTGAAAATGGTTGAGAGATGATGATTCTTTGTAGCAACGCGTTAAGTAAAAGCCTTGAAAAAGTGGGTTAAATCATAGGGTACAATATGCCTGTTTCTTTCTAGCTATTTTACGGTATGTGTCTCTAAGAAGCGCGTACAGTATAAGCCTGCTTAGGAAATCTGTAGTGGCTTTGTTTTCTGATTTTATTTCCTCTCCGGTATCAATTTCCCCTAAAATAATTTTACCATCCAAGACTAAATGAGGTGCTTCTTTTTGAATGAACTCAAGTACTTTCTGTCTTGGGGTTTGCCCAAGCTTTCCATTTGTCAAGGCACCGTTGTGCCAGATAATAGCATTTCTACCACGCAGATCTACGAACTTGTCCAGGTTCAATTCCAATGACATATGACTGCTTTCAAAGTCATCTATTGCCACAGTAAGATAAGTGTAGCCCTTTCTGTTGCCCCAATGTGGGTGGTTGATAGTTTTGGAGCCTCCAAAAATGCTGATGGATACTATTTGGTTATTACCAAGTGCATCCTCTAACACAAAATAGCGATACTCACCAGAAAACTTTCCTCCCCCGGCATTGCCGAACTGAGAACGACGAAGCCCCGCGTCCTTTAGTATGTTTACCGCCGTTATTGCTGCGGGGGCCACCTGGTCTTGTGTGTCGTTAAGCCAACCTCTAAGGTTAAAAATAAAGGGATGCAAGGATAGGGACGTGTCCTCTCCTAAACAACCCTCCTTTATATATAAGTCAACCGTTGATTCTGGAATAGGAGCTTTGATGGGGAGGCAGCGGAATGGCTCTGTCTCTTGTTTCATAAAGCTAAACCACCTCCACTTCGTCAGGTTTCTATATGAGGGAATTTTGCGCAACTGTTTATAGCCGAGGCCATCCTGTACTTCGAAGTATGCGTGTCTTCCATTTGTCACCATAATTGACCCTGATTTTAAAATGGTATCATACCGCCTAGCTTGCGCGATAGCTTCGTCTGTTACATCGCAATTTTCCTCTTTGCACTCCACTATTAATACCGGTTTACCATCCTTATCTGTGACGATAATATCTGCACGACCAGATGCGCCTTTGACATAGTGAGACATGGGTACCTCCACTAAAGCTCTCTCCGCCGGCACTCTTAACTCACATATGAGGTAACGGAGAACCGCTTGCCTTACCTTTTCCTCAGGAGTATTTTGAATCAGTTTCTTTCTTGATTCGCATAAGAAGCATGGAATCCCGTTTCTAGTGTAGTCTGGAGTAGTGAAGAAGCTGCTTAGGTCAATTTTCATATATAAAATGAGGTTAAAGCAACAGCTAAGAATAGCTATGAAAGCTTAGTCATAATATTTCGACAGAAGGACAAAGAGGATTAACTTTTATTTGTCCATGTGCTCTTTGACTTTATCCATCAAATCTCGGGATACATAGACGTTACCTAAAACGCCAACTCCGATTGTATTCGTAAAACCATCAAAAGTTACATTAGTAAGGGAGAAGAGCACATAGTTGTCAACACTAACCATGCTGTTTACTGCCACATCTGCAAATTGCATAGCAATTGAACGGCCTGCAAATTCAGCAAGTGCCTCATAACCTGTGTCCTTCGTTGCTTCGCCAGCTTTACTCTCTGAGCCCATTGCATTTATTAGCTCTTGTTTAAGTACTTCCTTGTGCCTTGTATCATCTGGATTAGTTAATGCCATGAGACCAATCACAGCCATAAGAGTGAAGAGCACCAATTTTAGAGGCGTAATGAAGAAGCCTAAAGACGAAGGGGTTTCTAAAGTAATAGGGGCAGTTGTAGCGACACTTGTGTGGTGAATGTGGGATTGGATTGGTGGCTCACCATATTCTTTAAAGTAATCGTTTATAGAGCATCCAGGGTTTTCTTTCAACCATTGCTGAAGCATCGGCTTTTGATTAAGAGTTGTCATTAATTGATGGCTATTTATGTTAATGTTGTAGAAAAATATTATTTTAAATAATCAACGTGCTAGCAATAGTAGCATTCAAACTGGCTTAATTCTTTATTATTTCACCTCTAAGATATAAGCCCAGATCATACACCGAAGAAAGTATTCCTTGTTTTGATTTTGCTCCGAAGCAGTTGTTATGTCTTCCCCCATACATAAGGCCTCTGATATTCTGGTCTTAAAAAAACAATGGGACGCAATCATTTCTTTGAAGAACTACTTTCCTATATCTAATGTGTGGTTAGTATTTTCTTTAGCTGGTTGTAACATAAGGTTTGCTTGCCAAGGCAATATAAAGCTTTTGATATATTTTATATAGTTTGATGTGCTTATCTGATAAAATTATGGTATGTAGGAAATAGGAAATTTCTCAAACCTAAGAAGGTGGAAGAGCAGGAAAGAGTAATCATAAAATATGTTGTTTTAACTTTCTTGCAGTTGTCAGCGGTATAAAAAAATAAAATATGAATTACTGGGCTTTTCATTGTAACCCAAGTTCTTGGGATTCTATTTCAGAATTAAAAGAACATAATGATGGAACTTGGCTAATCGATAAGCAGCATAAGAATGATATCAAAGTTGGAGACAAGTTCATACTGTGGATCTCTGGTAAAGAGGCAGGAGTCTATGCATTTGGAGAGATTGCTGATACCCCAAAGTTATTACCAGAAGCTGAAGAAAGAGCTAAATTATAAGCTATAAACAAGACGAAATACGGTGAGGAAGCCTTAAGAGTTAAACTATCATTTGTCGAAAAATTACTCGATTCTCCTATTCCAAGAAACATAATACTTGGGTCTTACTGGCTTCCAGAGAACACACTTCAGTTTTCTTTTTTCAATAGACCACAAGGCATAACATCAAGAGAGTTAACACCAGAAGTATTCGAATACTTATTGCGCTTAAAGGAAGTTAGTCAAGACATAAATCACTTCAAGAACTTTTTATCAGGAGCTCATAAGAATTCTTCCACATCCAGCGAATATCTTAGTAAGATGCCTTCGATTGAAAGGTGGTTTATTGAGAATGGAGTTTGTGATGCAGACTTTCTGATTTGGGAAAATAAAGACCTAGTAGGTGTCATAAATCATAAGTTAGAAGCTGAATTCAAGCAAAAATGGAAGGCTCTAAATTCAGAGGAAAATAACTGGTATAGCGCACCTTGGAATAAATGGGTTGAATTCGTTTTTAAAGGGGAGAATAGTCACCCTCAAACGAAGAAGTATTGGCTTTACTCTCCCGGCACAAATGCAAGCAAATGGGAAGAGTTTTATAGCCTTGGAATAATGGGTTTAGGGTGGGACAAGCTGGGAGACATTAACCAATTTGCTTCTAAAGAGGAGATTGCAGCAAGGCTAAAGGAAATAGAGAATTCCGATAGCTCTAAAAGTAATGACACAATAGCAAACTTTGATTTTAAAAAATACCATAGCGGTTGGAGATATCATCATAGTCAAAAAGGGAATTAGAGAATTGTTAGGTTACGGTGAAGTTACCTCTGACTACTACTATGATAACACAAGGGATTCTTTTCAGAAATGCAGAAATGTGCAATGGGTGAAGAAAGGAAACTGGCCCGTTGATCATGCACTTGTTCAGAAAACACTGACGGATATCACTAAGTATCCTGCTGATGAACATCCAGAGTTTGAAAAATATTATGAATGGCTGCTAAGTTATATGAAAGATAACGGTTCAACCTTGCCTCAAGTAACTCATCCTTTGAATACCATCTTTTATGGCCCTCCAGGAACAGGGAAAACTTACACTACACTTCTAAGGGCCGCCGAAATCATTGAAAACAGGCCAGTAGAAGATTACGAAGAGGCCATGAAAATCTTCAATGATAACCTGGGTGAAAGAATAGAGTTTATCACCTTCCATCAGAACTACAGCTACGAAGATTTTATTCAGGGCCTTAGACCCGACACAGATAACGGCGCGGAGCTTTCGTTCAACAAAGTGGACGGTGTATTTAAGCGCATTGCCGACAGGGGGCTTAAAAACCTGAACCTGTCTAAAAAGGGACCTGAAGAAGTGTCAAGAGAACTGCTGTTCGAAAAGGCCCTGGAGCGGTTTATAGAGGAGGTGCAGGAAGGAGAGGAGAACTTCAAAATTAATGAAACGGCTTCTATCATCGAGGTAGAGGAAGAGGCCTTTCGCTACATAGGTGAAAAGTGGACCAGGATTTCCAATGGCAACAGGATGAAGTTTAGTGATTTGCGGGAGTTTGACCGGAACAGTGTTACGAGCGGGCAGGATGTTAAAAAGCTAAAGACAATTTCAGGATTAGCCAACCAGCATGCGACTTACTACTTCAAAGTTTATCAAAGCATCCTGAAGCATATACCAAGAGATGCTGAAGTTCCTGCAGCAGTAAAGAAGCAGAACTACGTCATCATCATAGACGAAATCAACAGAGCTAATATCTCCAGAGTGTTTGGAGAGCTCATTACGCTGATCGAGCCTGATAAACGCTCCCATGGTGCCATTCCGCTTAGGTGCACGCTTCCTTCAGGAGAGGAATTTGTGGTGCCCTCTAACCTCTACATCATCGGAACAATGAATACGGCAGACAAGTCCATCGCCCTGCTGGACATAGCACTGCGCAGGCGATTTGAGTTTGAGGCCATGTATCCGAAATACCAGCTTGACGGGCAGGAGGTTCATGACACCGACGTGTTGGAGAAAATCAACAAGAAGGTGATTGAGCTAAAGGGACATGATTTTCAGATTGGGCATGCCTACTTCATGGGAGAGAACAGCAATTTAGTAGAGCGAATGAACAAGAAAGTAATTCCGCTGCTCCTGGAGTACTTCATAAACGATGAGAAAGAGGTGAAAAGTATTCTGGTGAATGCTGGCCTTGAAGCAGAGGATAACACCTGGCCACTCAGAATAAGGGGGAAGCGTGCTTAACCTGTATGAATATCAGAATAAGGCGGAAAACCCGGCCTCTCTGGAGGGGCTTGAGGAGTTTCTGGATGTTGTCTGGAAGAACAGGGAGAAGACAGACTTTTACTTAGGTGGGCAGGCAGGCCAGATAGAAGCGCAGCAGTTTGTTCAGTTTCTCCACAAAACAAAGGAGATTAAGTCTAACAAATATGTGGGGGTAATCCATTTTGAAGGGCAGCGTATTAACCTGCTGCCGAAAATTTTTTATAGGGCAGACGCTGATAATTCCACTGAAGCGGTTCATGCCATGCAGCACCACATATTGTGGTGGCTGAGCTACTGTCGGAAGATTAAATTTCCCAACTATCAAACTTCATTAGGAGATGTTAAGAGTGACTTCTTCGAGATACTGATTTACCTGTTCGCCAAATACACCCGGCAGCTGCTGACTAGCTCCATCTATCAGCAATATGAAGAGGTAAACAATGAGCTGCCCTTCATTAAAGGACGCCTGAACACAAACGACTATATCAACGAGAACATTGCTAGGGGCAGGTGGCATAAGCTGAACTGCACCTATGATGCTTTTGTCCTGGACAATAAGTTTAACAGGATTATCAAGTATGTGGCAAACTTGCTTTTCAGGAACACCACCAGCTCAGAAAATAAGAAGTACCTGCGGGAGATTCCGTTTATTCTGGACGAGGTGAGTGATGTCAGGGCTACCGCAGAAGAGTGTGCCAGTCTGCAGTTTAATCCTATGTTCGGTGAGTTTGAGACGGTGCGCGACTATTGTTACCTGTTTCTGAGCAGCAGCGTTTCGTTTAGCTACAAGAATGACCTGAAGCTTTTCGCATTCCTGCTTCCCATGGAGTATGTCTTTGAAGATTTCATCTTTGGGTTCATAGAAAAGGAAGTGAAGGAGGTGCAGGCAAAGGCGCAGGTTAGCTCCAAGTACCTGGACAAGGAAGGAGCTTTTGCCCTTCGCCCGGACCTGCTTCTGGAGATAGGCTCCAGAAGTGTTATAGCAGATACTAAATACAAGATTGTCTACACTGACGATAAAGACCCGAAGAAAGGTATATCGCAGTCGGACCTTTACCAGATGCTGGCCTATGCTGTCAGGTTCAAAGTTGAGGAGGTTATTCTTTTTTACCCCAACACTATCCAGGGATACCAGGAGCAGGTAAGCGAAGTGCTGATTGAAGATGAGCTGGCAGGAGGGAAGCAGGTAAAAATCAAAGCTTTTCAGCTGCCTATCCTGAATGAGAGGCTGCTGTTACAAGAGAAGTGTAAAAGTTTAGAATTGGTTGGAATGTTTGAGGAAACCAAGGCTAGTTTGTCCCGAAGCATCAGGAGCATACTTTTGTCTTCTGTCTTTCCAAGCACTAGCTACTGATTTATCCCTGCTATTAATAGCTTGTAGCGCATACTATTTTTCATGCAAGCATGTGTAAAAGCAAGAGCTACAAGCTATCGCAGCAAATATTTATTTAATAAGCTTATTTCTCCAAAGCCACCAATATGGTCCTGAAGCTCTCTAACCCTGCCTCCAGATTTTCAATAATACCTTCTGCCAACACATCCGGGACAGGTAAGTTATCGAGGTCTGCCAGGGATTTGTCTTTCAGCCAGGTGATTTACCCACTAGTGCGTTACTGCATGGTTTTCCCTCACATTTATTTTAGAGGGCAAACATTGAGTTGTATATTAGCAGAAGTATATATCTTAAGGTGTGGAAGCAAACATAAATATTTTAATATGGGCAAATTTTTACGCACAAGCGGAATATCTCATAAAATAGAGGACATTATTGTTGAAGCAAAGGAGGAACTTGTGATAGTTTCACCTTACCTGAAAATATCAAATAATTTGTTTGAAAGATTCAAGGAGAAATCTGAAGAAGGAGTCAAAATAAACTTCATATACGGAAAAAGTGAGCTCACACAGGTAGAGCGTAATAAAATTGAGGGCTTAAAAACAATTAACCCCTACTACTACGAGAACTTACATGCTAAATGCTACTACAATGAGAAGGAGATGATAATTACTTCCATGAATCTTTACGAATTTTCGGAAAAAAATAACCGTGAGATGGGAGTATTAGTCAGTAAGTTTGATGATGCTCCCATATTTGAAGATGGTATTCAGGAGGCGAAGTCAATACTAGGTTGTGTTGACAATTAGAGCAGCAGTGTCATTGCTGCAGCTAAGTGCAGGAAAGCCAGAAAGCTAGAGGCAGTCTTGTCGTATCTGGTGGCGATACGGCGGTAGTGCTTGATTCTATTGAAGAAGCGCTCTATCTTATTCCGGTCTTTGTAGAGGTTCTCGTCAATGAGGCGGGGCTGCTTTGAGTTAGAACGAGAGGGCACCACCACTTCAGCGCCCAGCTCCGTAATGACTTGGGCAAAGGAGCTGCTGTCATAGCCCTTGTCAGCCACCACTGCCCCTGGTCTGTCCTTTTCCAGCAGGGCCTGTGCCTGCCGGTGGTCTGAATGGTGGCCGGGGGAGAGAATGAACCGGCGGGAGTTGCCCAGTGCGTCGCAGCAGGCGTGCACCTTGGTTGAGAAGCCGCCCCGGCTGCGGCCCAGAGACTCATCCGCCGCCGTTGTTTTTTTGTCCTGCCGCGTGCTGGTGGGCCCTGACGGTGGTGGAGTCAAGCAGCAGCCAGTCCAGGTCTGGTTCCTGTAGTTCTTCGAAGACACGCTGCCAGACGCCTTTCCTGGCCCAGCGCCGGAAGCGCTGGTAGACCGAGTTCCAGGGGCCGTAGCGCTCGGGAAGGTCACGCCAAGGGGCGCCGCTGCGGGCAATCCAGAGCACGGCGTTGATGAACTGGCGGTTGTCTTTGGCTGTGCGCCCCACATCGGTGGACTTGTCTGGAAGCAGGGCAGACAGGCGTTGCCAGTCATAGTCGCTGATTTCGTAACGTCGCATAAGCTTTTAAAACTGAAACAACAGCAACAGAAAATCATTCAGTAATAGTCAACACGACCTAGCTGCTTCAAAAAAAATTTTAATTGGGGAAGGGGAAAAAAGCGAAAGTATTCCGGCAATCAAACTAATAGCAACTGAACAGGAAGAGCCGTTTTATTTGGACTCTATAAACGACCTGCTGCTAAAAGAGCTAATTGCTAAATACCCCAAACAAGAATTTGAAGAGCTTTATGGGAAAAAAGGCATTATGTGCAAAGAGTTCACGACTCAAAATGTAATCCTTACAATACTTCCAAGTGACGTTTATTGGCGCATTGCCATTCAACTCGAATACACTGATTATAAGTTTAGAAAGAATGTTTACGATACACTTGAAGTTGTTCACAGAGGTAACATCGAGTCTAAATTTCCTGCTGGCACAGTGTACTGGGGAGGCCAAATGAAGCGTATCAAAATTGACATCTATAAAACTAAGTACCCTGATTTCTTCAAGTCAAATAGTGCTGCAGTAAAAAACACTATGGAGCATTTGAAAGCGATTGAAACGGGAATAATCAGTTTGATACCTCGGCATGAAGTGCAAAAGAGAGGGAGTTTCCGCCTTTAATTCTCAGTTAAGGCTTCTGATGTGTGCAAATGGTTTTCAAACTGATTATTCCGGTGATGCTGACCGAGACTATAATCTAAACTGTCTAAAAGGGATTTGAGTAAGGCCTTTAACGCAGCTAAAATGGAGGAGAAAAGCAGCCCGGTCAGGAAGTGTCCCTGGTAAATTACATGCAGCTCATGCGTCTGGAGCCTTACCAGTTTCAGCTGGTTTTTGATACGGTACCTGGAAGGCTTTGGGAGCTTACACTACAGGAGTCTGAGCAGTAATTACCGCATTACAAAAGTCAGGACGCGAGTCTAATTTAGTCAGGCCTCTTTCATCTCAGGCAACACCTGTAAAGCTACATCCTGTAACTTCTTTAGATGTAACCTCGGCAAGACCACCCGGTATTCTTTTCCATCATCCTCGCAATACCACACCACAACATGCGCTACTTCAGCACCCTTCAGTGTGTAGCCTTGTTTCATCAGCTGCCTTAGCTTTTCCTTGAATTTCATTGAAAAGGCTACTGCGGCAAAACCTGAAATAAACAGACCATCTGCAGGTGCTTCTGGTGCCTCTAATAAGGTGCCCGACTGGATGTGCTTTACAGTCTTTACAGTAGCAGGCTTTTTAAAGAAGCTAAGCCAGACATCCTGCATGCCCATTTCCAGCTGTAGTTCTTCCGGCACTGGATAAATGTTTTCTTCTACTGTTTTCTTTAATTCAGGCACCGATATCTGGTCGAAGTAAGGCTGATCGGTATGGATATGCAGGGATTTCTTTGCCCGGGTAATAGCCACATACACCACGCGTTTGTTTGACTCCTTCACTAAGGGGTAGTTTCGGAGGAGCAAAAATACATGGTCAAATTCTTTTCCTTTGGCCTTGTGCATGGTAGAAACCAGCACTTTGCTCGTTTCCGGGTATATAAAATCTTCGGTGCGTGCTTCCTGTAAGAAAGCCAGCCAATCAGACCAGAACTTCCGTTCGCCATGCGTTTTCTCAAACTCCTGTATCACATCCTGCACCAGTTGCAGATTTGCTGAGGAGGAGAACTCCTGCTCCATCCGGGTGCGGGTTTGCTCCCATCCTTCACTTGAAATGAAGCCAAGCTCTCCGCTGATTTTGTCGCGGATGTACCAGCTGAAACACTTTAGCTCCAGAAGCTGACGCAAGGAGAATCCTTCCTGCGCCATAATCAGGCGGGTAGGTATGCCGTGCTGGAGCAACAGGTTCTGCACCAGCAGCGCTTCCTCATTCGTGTGCGTCAGCACGGCAATGGTGCCTGTCAATTGCTTTTGTACTACATCCTGCACCAACGGGATGACCAGGTCGGAAGAAGGCGTGTAGCGTGTCAGGCAAATATCGCCGTAGGTCTGGTTATGCGCTATCAACGGTAAACCTGCTTTCAGCCTGTCGGACCTGAAAAGCTTCAGAAACTGGTTCGAGAACGCCACAAGGTTAAAGCAGGCACGGTAGTTTGTGCTGAACAGGTACTTCGTTGCCTGCCTGTCCCGCTCAAAGTCGCGCATAAATGCTACAGAAGAGCCCCTGAACTCATAGATGTTCTGGTCATCATCACCGACCACAATCACGCGTACATCCTCGGCCAGCTCCATAATGGTGCTCAGGAAATCGTATTCCTGCTGGCTGATGTCCTGGTATTCATCCACCACAATAACGCTTTTGCATTTCAGGCGGTCACCGGGTATAGCATCATTCACAAGGCCCTCGGTCGCTTGCTTAATGACATTGTCAGACTTCTTTAGATCGCCTACGCGGCCCAGAAGCTGGAAAGCAAAGCCGTGGTAGGTGTAGATATCAATATGGTAAGCAGACTTGCCAATCAGCTTTTGCAGTCTTTCTTTAAATTCTGTCGCGGCAGGACGGGAGAAGGTCAGCATCAGGAACTGTTCTGGTTTGATATCTTCCATCATCAGCAGGGCGGCCACCTTGTGCACGAGCACCCGTGTTTTTCCGCTGCCAGGACCGGCGCCCACTAAAATGTTAGGGCTCTTGTTGTCCTTGATAACCTGCATCTGGTCAGCTGAAAGGGCCGCAAATATTTCCCGGTACTTCTTATCTGTAATGGGCTGTTTCAGTTTGCCTTTTTCATTCCGGAAATGGCGTTGCACAAATGCCTCATAGCCCAGGCGGAAATAATCATCCACGAAGCTGATGGCCTCCACATGGTTTCGGAGCTGCTTTTTGGCGTACTCACCCATGATATGAATCTGCTCTACCTTTTTCTCGTAATGCCGCTGCAGCTTGCCATAATCTTCAAGCGTGTACTGCTTCCTGTTGTCATCTATCAGGCGTTCGATGGTCATGGGATTGTAGAGGACGAACAGGCCGCCTTCCAGCTTGATGGCCCCGATGATGTGCAGGTACAGCAGCACCGCCTCATAATCCGTCAGCGAAACTTTGGGTAGCATGATGTTACTGAGCTCAACCTGCTTTTTCATTTCCACCATGGAAAACTCCAGGGCGGCATCCTCCTGCTTTTGCTTGTTTGCTACCTCAAGGGCGTTTTGTTTGCTAAGCCATTGCACCACGTCTGCAGCCCGGGTGAGGCGGCCTAGAATCTTTTCCTCTATTTCCTGCTTTTCTTTCCGGAACGCAATGCGGTAGAGTAGGGTATGGGCATCTATGCGTTCTTTCTTGATGTAATGCTCATGCTCCCAGTATTGCAGCAGGTTCCGGATAGCTTCTATAGAGCTATCCTCATAGCCCTGGTCAATCAGCTTTTCGTTGATGTCGCGCAAGTGCGTCTGGAAAACAGCCGGTGACTCATCAGATGGCAATAAAATGTGCAGCAGCGCCTTTTCAATCTTTGCGTAGCGCTGGAAGCAACGCTCTGAGTTCTTTTCACTTCTGGTAGGGTTAATCAGAGCCGTCAGGTCTTTGGTGTCGCCGAGCAGGCCGAGCTCCTTGAAGTGAAGCAGAATTCTGACTACGGCTTCCTTTTCGATGCCCAGGTGGTCAGACAGGGCGTCAACCATGGTGTCTTCCCGGGAAATAAGGTATTGAAATATCCGTATAGCCTGTTGTAGCTGGTCGCCCGGAAATTTGTCCGCGTTTGCATGAATCACCTTGTTGGCGGCCTCTACATTCCGCACCAGGATACTTTGGGCAAATATCCGTGGGGAATTCATTTCCCGCTTCAGGTATCCTACATCTTCCAGAGCGGCTATAGCTGCCTTTACCTGCGTCTCCAGTTGTATAATGTCTGTATCCCAGCCAGCCTGCTTGGCCAGCTCTAAAGCCGACTTGGTGAACTTCAGTCTTTTGAAATCTTTTACCGCTTTCCATATCTGTCCTACTTCTTTTTTAGAGAGCTTCGTCTGGTTTAGCAAGGCAAAATGCTCGTTCAGGTCATTCTCGTCAAAGAGCAAATGGCAGTTAGCCTCCATTTCCGGCTTTCTCCCCGCGCGCCCTGCCTCCTGAATGTAGTTCTCCAGTGAGTCAGATATATCAAAGTGCACCACCAGCTTCACGTTCTCTTTGTCAACTCCCATCCCAAAAGCGGAAGTTGCCACGATAACGTTGATTTCGCCTTTCATAAAGCTGTCCTGAATGCGGATTTTCAGGTCAGCATCCATCTTGCCGTGGAAAGCCGCCGCTTTGATACCTGCCTTTTTAAGTACTTCGGCTACGTATTCAGTGGTTTTCGTCCTGCTCACATATACAATCGCCGGCTCCGTAATGTCCTGTAGCAGGTCCTTTAGCTGCTGTAGCTTTGCCTCCTTACCCTCTGCCTTCGAAGCATTGTAAATCAGGTTCTTCCGTGAAGCAGTTGTCTGATACAGCTTCAGGTCTAAGTTCGCCTGCTCTTTAAAGTAAGAGATGATGTCCTGCACTACCTCGGGCTTAGCCGTAGCGGTAAAGCAGGAAACAGGTATTGGATGTTGCAGGTTTTTAGCTTCGGCAAGTTCTTTTAAAAAGCGACCGATATACAGGTAGTCTACCCGGAAATCCTGTCCCCAGGAAGAAAAGCAGTGGGCTTCGTCAATTACAAACCGTTCAATCTGCCGCCCCTTTAACAACCGGTAAATGGTATTGGAGCGCAGGGATTCAGGAGAGATGTACAAAAGGGTAGCGCCTCCATCATGAACCGTCTGAATGGCATCGGCTCGCTCCAGCGGAGAAAGCAGCCCGTTGATGGCCACAGCAGTGGTGATGTCGAAACGGTTCCGGAGCACATCTACCTGGTCTTTCATAAGTGCCTGCAGGGGTGAGATGACAACGGTCAAGCCCCGGTTTGCCTCGCCTTTCATAAGAGCCGGCAACTGGAACGTGAGAGACTTACCACCTCCAGTCGGGAAGATAGCCACCAGCGATTCTCCCTTCATGCCTGCTTCCACTACCTGTTGCTGCAAGGGCGTCTGCTCCTCAGGAGTAAACTTCCGAAATCCGGAATAGCCAAAATATCTTTTAAGCCCTGCTACCGGCGAAAGATAAGTTTCGCAGTAGTGGCAGGAGGCTTGCTGGCACCCAGTGCCCCGTAGCAGCTGCAATACAGTAACCACCTCCGGGAAACGGTGCAGCAGCCATGGAGGGATAATGGAACCCTGATCAGGGGCATTTATCAGGACCAGTGCATAGGCTAAAGGAACCCGTAGCTGGAGTATAAGTGAGTAAAGGACAACGTTAGAACAGATCCTGTTTTGGAAAAATGACATGATCTGTTCTTCAAGCGGCCCGTCTTCTTCACTTGAACTATTATCATCTAGAAGCTCGAAAAACGAACGAAAGGATGTATCAGTGCAAAGAAGTTGGTTGATTATCCGTCTGAGCACGACAGGCATACTGTAGTAAGCACTGATACAGTCCTGCAGAAGGTCTGCTGCTATTTTCGAGTCTTCCACAGGGTTGTTGTAGTGGTCACTCATTAACCGGTAGTCTTTCACAAGCCGGTGATAAGGCCGATTTGGAAAGAAAAGCGGGGAGAGGTAAAGCGTGTCAATAAACATTTTGCGAAAGAAGCCTTCAGAGACTCCTCCGGCAGCTTTTAGGAAGGGGAGGTCGTGCGACAGTATATTATGGCCGCAGAGAAACTGAGAATCTAGCTGAAACTGCTCAAAATCATAGACTGATTTGGAATGCCATGTACGGCCATTAAACCAGGCTCCAATGCTCTGCAACCTTGCTTTAGGCTGTTTTGTTACTTCCAGATCAAAAAAAGCAATACGTTCCATCCGCTTCAGGCCGGGGTCTTGGTTTAAAGTCTTTTTCTGCAATTTAAATATTAATATTCAAAAATTCCTATTATTTAAAAAGCGTCCTAATTTAATAAAAATAATACACTTGCTTAATTCTTATTATTATTTGGAACTTAGATAATTGAGTTTATCCGTTGAACTAATTTATTTATTGAGTCATCTACAAATAATTCTAAAATGAAAGAGGAAAGCCTATCTACTAAAACCATGCTTCTTAATATTGGATCCACGCGTAAATGAGTTGCAACGCGGCATTCACCAGCAAAGGAAGGTTTGGATTCATGTGATGCGCGATAAATACCTTCTTCAGGTCGAAAAATTGAAACAGCAGGCGCAGACCCACTGCAGTGAACACGGTTTTGAGTATGAAAACCTGCTGTTGTCCGGAGTTCTGGAGTCATGCGAGCACTATCTGCGGAACGTGCTCCGGACAGCGCCGGTAATTCAAACTGAAATAGGCCTGAGCTATGTAAGGCTTCCGCTGGATGTGGAACTGGTGAACCTGTGCAGGAGAGCCAAGGATGTTGACTTCTACTTTGTAGGATCAGAGCACTGCAGCGCTGCCTGATAGTCTCGCACCGTTCGCACCTTATTGTACTCATAAAAGCGGTACGATAAGGTGCGACCTAAAAAATGCCTTTGTGGCAGCCAATAACATAATTTAAAGAAAGCTGGCTGGTACAACTGGTGACCGGCCAGCACTAATATTAACTTCTTAAATAATGAAACATCATGGAACATATAATTGCATTCAACCGCGAGGTTGCAGACTTAGTAAAGCGCTTTCCAGAGCACCAGGCCATCAAGGTCATTGAAAAGTACATAGTGAAGTGCAAACCATCAAGTTACTATATGGCGCTGGACTACCTTGGCTTCCAGTTAGGAATGGAGTACCAGGCTATACCAATACATGACAATGAAAGAGACGAGGTGGAAGGCTATATCCTAGCTATCAAATTCAGAAAAGGCAACCCACTGCACGAAGTGGGGGAGGATGGGGTTTGGGTAAAGCCACTACGGCACGACCCTATGCCGTCATATAGCAAGTGCCACACCGTTTTGGCGAAGGAGTATGTGTACACGTTGATGCAAGTCACAGACCTGGAGAAATATGTTCTTGATGACGACATGGTGGTGTAGTGACTACGGATTCATGCTGTTGCCCAACATCCCTGCAATAAGCGCGATGGACATCAGTTAAGGGTTTATCCTGTGATGGCCTCACTTCTATAGAGGCATATCCAACACTAAACCACAATGACTACAGCCGTTGAAGTACAGGAAGCCTTTAAGGCCTTTGTACTTCAACGGCTGTTTTTCTTTCTGAAAAGGTTTATGCTGACTTCAGAGAACAGAGATGGGCTTTCAACGGTACCTCACATACACCGTCTGTATTTCGCTTAAGCGGGTCGAATAGCATGGAGATTTCATGTCGGGTCGGAGCAGCCATACATTTCTCCCTGTGTCGTCAAGCTCACTTTGCCTCTCCCGAACCTGTCGGTCAGGTCACCTATTACCACCATCAGCTTCACGTGCTTTTTCCTACTGTATACAACAAATTAAGCTGCACCTGATTCTCGGGCACGATTTCAGGGACGCATACACCGGACTTCATATACTAGTAGCCGTCGCGATAGATGGCTTTCAGGGCGATGTTGGCGTAGTGGATAAGCTCGATGTCAGAGTTGGTGGCAGCAGGCAGGAATTGGGTCTTGCTGTTAGTATACTGCCTGTCGTGCTCAAAGAACTTATGAAAGTTAATTAAGACGGTAAGGAGGCTGGCGTAGCTTCCTTGTTGCCGCAATTTCAGGGCGCATTTGGCGGCATGGGTGGCTGTCACCAAGTGCAGATCTTCAAGAACATTTAAATACTTGATTTCTTGACGAAGCTGCGGGAGGAGCGGTTTCTGATCTGAAAAATCTTGTTTAACTTCTTTATAAATTTCCATCAATATTCGCTTTAATGTAGGTATATCAAATAAATTTTTAAATGAAGGTAAAACATAATTACAATCTTGCGTATAAAAGTTATATAAAATACTCCTAAACTGATAACTGATCTAGTTCTCCCTGACTTAAGGTTTACTTTTCCTCTATAACAGCATTTTCTATTTGCTGTCTATTTGTCTTTTGATTGAACACCAAGTTCTTGTTTCATTTTTGATTGTTGTATAAACTTCAATAGAGCAGTTTATGAGACTCCATCAACCACAGCAACAGCTTTTACGGCCTTACATAAAGCAGATCCATCAATTTACTGTGAATCCTGATGGTTTATCTTCCATGACCGCTATTCCCACAGGCAATGTATTTCTGTCTTTATTCTGGGGGAGCGGAGCTTATACTACTCTGAGACCAAATTCTACAGAACTGACTGCAAGTGGAGGTGTGTATGTTTCAGGTCAGCAGTTTGAGATAGCTCGTCATTGGGTAAAAGAAGGGGAAGTAAATGTTATCGGGCTTGAACTGACTCCCAATGCTATTCACCAGTTCTTTGGGGTACCTCAGCAGGAGACAACAGGGCAGGTATTACCGCTTGAAGACATATGTTGCAATACTGCCACCATGCTTTACCGACAAGTAGTCAATGAAACTAATCCAGTAAGACAAATCCACCTTGTAGAAGAATTTCTTTGTAGAAGGATGATAGCTAAGAAATGGCAGGACAACAGTAGTATTGCAGAAGCTATCAATTTAATTAATCTGTCAAGAGGCAGCATATTAGTAAAGGATTTGGCAGCTTCGTTGCGAATCAGCACTAGGAGCTTGGAGAGGAGATTTTTAGAAGCTGTGGGGATTTCCCCTAAAGCCTATTCCAAGATAATGCAGTTTAACTTTGCTTTCAGGCAGCTTACACTTTCTAAAAAACACATTTTAGATGTAATAACAGAAGCAGGTTATTACGATCAGCCTCATTTTATCAATCATTTCCGAAAAGTTTTTGGTGTAAGCCCCGGGCAATTTTTCGATGAATATGAAAAATTCTTATACTCTTTCAAGAAGGACAACGATAATATTACACTCGATTCAATGTCTGGCACGCTTCAAGCTGCTGGTAAATTGTATGTTTTTTAGCTGTCGCATTTTTCCAAGACTATGGGTGCTTTATTTCAGTAATTGATGATTGTAATGTATTTGACTTAAACTCGAAGTCTTAAAAGTTGAGTTTAATACCGGGTATAAATTTAATAGGATATGCCAACTGGTACTTTAACATTCAAAGAGGTCAATATTGAGGATCTTAAAATTCCTCTGAATTGTTCTGTATCTCCTTCGACAGGATCAGCCACAATACAGGTTGGTGTACCGCTTACCCCGGGGCGAAATGGAATACAACCCTCGCTTTCACTTTCTTACAGCTCCGGCGGCGCCAACTCTGTTTTTGGAATGGGCTGGACCTTACAGGGTATACCTTCCATAGGTCTAAGTTTGAAAGACGGCTACCCAAAGTATAACGGAAATGATAAATTTGCTTTCGGAGGTCAGGAACTGGTGCCTTTGCTGGATGAAAATTTCCACCATCGCCTGGAGGAGAATGATTGGTATTGGATTTATTATTACCGCACAACTACCGACTCCAGTTTCACCCGCTTTGAAAAATGGATTAACAAAGAAAACCGCATAACCCACTGGAGAATACATAATCCTAATAACCAGGTAATGGTATTTGGGCAGGCTGAGGATAACACTACTAAGATCTATGATCCTCAACAACCTGAATATGTTTTTCAATGGCTGTTAGAAGCACAGTATGATCATTTGGGTAATGTCATAAAGTATGAATACATACCTGATAATCAATCCAACATTGATGGTAATTCAAGCTTTGAGCGAAACCGCCTTTACAGTGGCTTCAATAATGCCCAAAAATATGTTAAGCGTATCCTGTATGGTAATACAGTAGCGGTTTTTCCTGAAGATGGGTTGGATTCTTCGCAGCGGTTCCTTTTTGAGGTGATCTTTGACTATGGTGAACGTGCAGGAGATATTCACCCTTCCTATGCACCTACTCCCGAATGGGAAGTACGGCAGGATCCTTTTTCTTCTTACATCGCAGGATTTGAACTACGCACCTATCGCTTGTGCAGAAGAATCCTGATGTTCCATCATTTTGCGGAATTAGGAGATGACCCCACTCTCATTGGTAATGTTGAGCTGAATCATCAGCAAAATCCGGCAGGCACCACACTCACAGAGATCCACTATACAGCATATCAACGAGTTAACAGAGGAAGCACCTACACCACTAAATCCCTGCCTCCCGCTGTTTTCAGTTACACAAGCCCAGAAGTAGAAAAAGCTTTCCGGCCTGCTCCAGAGCAAGGCCATGATAATGTGCCGATTGGTTTACATGGCATTAATTATAAATGGATAGATCTGTATGGGGAAGGATTGCCCGGGGTGCTTTATGAAGCCAATGAGTGCTGGTACTATAAACCAAATTTGGGGGGAGGTAGATTAGGTAAACAACAAAAAGTAGCCGAAAAGCCCAGTTCAACTTTTGGCAGTTACGCCCTCAGCGATTTCGATGGCGATGGCAACCTTAATATTGTGGTGTTGCAGGGAAAAGAATCCGGCTATTACGAATATAAGCGTGATGAAGGAGTATGGGACAGTTATCGCCCATTTAAGGCCTCTCCGCATGTGCGGCCTATGGATACCTACACTCAGCTCTTAGACCTTACAGGCGATGGCCTGGCAGATATTGTTACGGTGGAGGAGGACCGGATCGTGTGGTACCCATCCAAAGGAAAAGAAGGTTTTGATAAACCGGTACAAATAGCTAAACCAGTTTCCAATGGGCAAAGCCGTACACCTGCCATTGGGGCAAATCCCATGCTGGATTATTTTTTTGCTGATATGAATGGCAGCGGCCTGCCTGACCAGGTTCGGGTTTTTAATGGCCGCATTGAATACTGGCCCAACCTGGGAAATGGAAAGTTTGGTGCCGGTATTGTGATGGAAAACACCCCGCAACTGGACTTTGGCTTCGAACTGGATGCCAGCCGCATACGGCTGGTAGATCTGGATGGAAGTGGTACAGCTGACCTGATGTACATAGGAAGGGGTGAGATCAGGTACTGGATCAATGCATCTGGCAACCAGTTTCTTCCCGGCGGAACCCTCCGTGGACTTCCTTTTATCGACAATATTTATTCCGCAAAGGTTATTGACTTTTTAGGAGATGGTACGCCTTGTCTGCTTTGGTCTTCGGCCTTATCCATTCATGCCGATGCACCCATTCAATACCTTAGGTTGACGAATGGAGTGAAGCCTCGCTTAATGTTGAATGTTCAAAATTCCATGGGGCAGGAACACAGCTTTCAATATGGCTATTCCGGTCAGCATTATTTAAGAGATAAAGCCAGTGATACGCCTTGGATAAGCAAGCTGCCTTCACATCACACGATAGTAGATCGGTTGGAGATTATTGATCTTATTGGCCATACCCGGGTTCAGCAGCTATTTGAGTACCATGATGGATTTTTTGATGGGGAGGAGCGCTCTTTTAGGGGTTTCTGTCATGTTGATCAATACGACTCAGATGTTTATCAGGGAACCTCTTCCATTCCCAGAGAAGAGTTTACAGATCCTGTCTGTGTACGAACCTGGTTTCATAATGGTGCCCCGGGATGGCAGCATTCAAGAGCACAGCGCTACTACCAAGAAGATGATTATAGTACGCAGCTGAAAGATTTTGAAATAGAAAATGCCGGGGCCTTGGGAGCAGAAGAGTTTTTCCAGGCTATACGCAGTTTGGCCGGACAGACCATTCGCAGCGAAGTGTATGGATTAAACCCGGATGGAAGCAGAAAAGCAAATCCATTCCAGCTTACGCAAACCAGCTACCTGATACGCAGGCTACAAGCAAAACATGAAGAAAATGATCCGGTATTTGCTGTCTTTCAACGGGAAAACCTAAACATTATTTATGAAGAGAAACCCGAAGATCCCAGAATCACGCACAACTTTACACTAAACGTAGACTATTTTGGGGTTCCTACTTTACAGGCTGCTGTAGCTTATCACAGATTGGCAGCAGACGCCTTTACAGAGCAAGCGGTGCTCCATGTGAATGTGGCTCAACTGGATGTCCTGCATTTTAACCTGCAGGATCGATACGAAGTAGGCATTGAGCTGGAAAGGAAAAGTTTTGAAGTGCGTGGTATTGGAAGCCCTGCCAGTGGAAACTTGCTTACATTTGAAAGCCTGAGCTCCAAAATTAAAAGTGCAATAGAAACAGCCCTGGCTTTTGATGCACCTTTTGAAGCAGGTCTGCAAGCCCGGCTTTTGCAATGGAGCAAAAACTACTACTGGAACAATACTCAAACTGCAGCACTACTCTGGAGGGAGGTTGGAGAAAAACCCTTATTACACCATGTTGAAGCAGCCTGCTTCCATGATGATTTTCTGATCAACAGCCTGGGAGAACATTACGAAGCTTCGCTTCCAACAGAGGGCTATTATGTGTTACATGAGGCTTTATGGTGGCAACCAGGGGCAGTGCTGCATTATCTTGACTCGTCGGAGTTTTACCTGCCTGCAAGAGAAGTACAGGTGAATGGGGCACATAACGAGTTCATCTACGATGATTATTACTTGCTTTTAAGCGGTATTACTGCGGTGCTGGTTGATGAATCAGGAGCTGAACTTGCCCGAAATACAACTACAGCACAACCAGATTATCATGTACTGGCTCCTTACCAAATAGTGGATGCCAATGGAAATACCTCTGAAGTCCGCTACGACCCATTGGGTATGGTCATTCTTTCCTCTAGCTATGGAGAAATTCTTTCAGAAGAAGACCGGATAGAGCGCTATGGACATGATCGACTGGAAGCTTATGTAGATCCTGTAGAGGAGGTTACATTTGAACGAATTCTTGCAAACCCGCAGGCCTATATACAGGGATGTGCTTCCTACCTGTATTATGAACTTGAAACCTGGCAAAGCACCATGGAAGGGCTTCCACTACGAAGTCTGGCACTTGCACGGGAAGACTGGGTATATGATGGCAGCGGAAATCCCAATCCAGCAAGTAATTTACAGCTAAGCATCAACTATAGGAATGGTTTTGGCCAAACAATTCAATCTAAGACCCTGGTAGAGCCAGGAGGGGATACCATACAATATGAAGGGGGCAGGGTCGTAACCGGACCAGATGGAGAACCAATATTGTCTGAATCCACAGGATCTCGCTGGCGGGTTACCGGACATACGGTATTTAATAATAAACAACTACCCGTACGCCAGTATGAGCCTTACTTTTCCCCTTTGCACACCTTTGAATCTGATGAAGTGCTGGAAACATTTGGCCAGGCAGGTCTAATAAAATATGATGCTTTAGGAAGAAAAAAGAACGTACTGAATGCAGATGGTACCATTTCAAGTGTGAGCATCACGCCCTGGCATACAAGCCAGTTTGATGCCAATGATGCAGTTGAAGGAAGCCCTTATGAACTTCGGATCACGGCATCTAATGGAATAGGAACAGATACACCAGAAATGGAGGCGCTGGTAAAGTCAAAAGCGCATTATAACACACCAGTAGTCACTCATCTTAATCCCCTGGGCCGTGCTTTTTTAACTGAAGAAAGTAATGAAGCAGGACAAACCCGCCGCATTCACACCCTACTGGATGCTCTCGGAAATCCGGTACAGGTCATAGATCCTCGTGGGCTTCCTGCCTTTTCTTATACCCGGGATATGCAGGGGAGGGTTTTCAGGGAACAGAGTATGGATGCCGGGCCAAAGTGGCAGTTTATCGATGCCCTGGATCAGGCAGTACATCTTTGGGACGGAAGAAACGTGCACCAACAGTTTAGCTACGATAGCTGGGGAAGAATCAAAGAAAAGCGGGCAGATGGGGCATTGGGCATGCATCACCTGACAGAGCGCTTTGTGTATGGAGAAGATGCCGGCATTAGGCAGGCTGCGGAACGAAATCTTTATGGGCTGCTGGTGGAACATTATGATCAGGCGGGAATCATGAGGATTCAGCGCTATGACATGATGGGCATTGTACTGGAGAAGGAGCGGCACCTGCTGGAGGATTATAAAAGCATTCCTGACTGGGACGAAGCAGAAAGCTTTGCCTGGGTGGAAGGCTCACCCTTTACAACAAGCATCGCTTATGATGCCCTGGGACGCCCTATAAAAGAGCAGGTGCCAGATGGTACCACCCGCAGCTACCGCTACCTGCAAAGCGGTGCCGTAGGGCAGGTTTTAGTAACTACGGCAGACGGATCGCTTACAGACGTGCCTGTTCTTAGAAGTGCTGCTTATAATGCACGGGGGCAACAAACTCAGCTTGAACTGGGAAATGGGGTGATGCAGCAGTTTGAGTATGATTCGCGAAGCTTTCGCTTAAGCAGAAAGAGGAGTTTTCGTCCGACTCCGACTCCAAATGGATTGCCGGCAAGACAATATCAGAATATTCGCTACACCTACGATGCGGTTGGCAACATAACCCACCTTATTGACACGGCGCAGCCAAATGCAACAAGCTTATTTGCCGCCCCCAGGATAAACCGCTATAACTACGATGCATTCTATCAGCTTACCAGGGCAGAGGGCCGTACGCACCAGGCTTTGCAGGCCCAGGATTATGCGCATGCTCCTGATGCCCCAGGCTTTATCAAGGGAACGCGGCATATTACGCTGGCCAATATGGACCTCCTCCAGGCATACACCCGGCAGTATACTTACGATCTGGGAGGGAATATGCAAACCATGGTACACCAGGCAGGAACCAGACTGGGTGAGCATGACCGCTGGCGGCGGGACTATTGGATCGCCTCTAATGCTAACCATTCACTTCCTGCAACAAACTTGCATGGTCATTCTATTCCAGATCCAGAAACACGATTTGATGGGAATGGCAACTGTCTTTACCTGCCTCACCTGAACAGCTTCGAATGGAACTACCTCAACCAGCTCTCCCAGGCCGTGATCATAGAGCGGGAAGATGGACAAAATGATGCCGAGTACTATGTGTATGGGGGAGATGGACAGCGGGTACGTAAAGTATCGGAGCATTTAAGGAACGGAAATATAGAATACATAGAAAAGATATACCTGGATGGGTGTGAGATCAAGCGGATACGCCAGGGAAGCACTCTAATTCTGGAACGGTTTACCTCTCATTTACCAGATGGCAGTGAACGCATAGCCCTTTTGCATCAGTGGACGAGGGATACAAATTCGCGGGAAACAGATACCCTCAGCAACAAGAAAATTCATTACCAGCTTACCGACCATTTAGGATCCTCTACTTTTGAGCTGGATGAGCAGGGGGAGATTATCAATTATGAAGAGTACTTTCCTTTTGGAGGTTCAGCATTCCTTTATGGAGAAGATTTACAAGATGTACAACTAAAAGACTACCGTTACTCCGGCAAAGAGCAGGATGATGCCACAAAGCTTTATTACTATGGCTTTCGCTACTATGCACCCTGGCTTGCGCGGTGGCTTTCTCCTGATCCAGTTGGGTCTCAGGATGGATTGAATTTGTATCAGTTTGTGCATAATAATCCTACGGTTCAAATTGATTCTTTTGGATTATTTACCGTTGATGTAGATCCAAGTCCTGTAGGAATTGGGTTTATAAATGAAAGGAGAGAAGTTTACAGTGAATCTCAACTTGAAGCTTTTAGAAGAGGAGAACTCTTTTACGTTAGCGGAGGGTTCTTTACACAAGATGGCCTAGGAATTCCCAGTGGTTCAGGAGGTGTGATATATGGAAGATTTTTGGATGAACAGGGAATATCAAGCTTAATTGAACGATATCAAGCACATTTTCCAAATTCAGACAACCTTCGTTTGCTTCTGAACATCCGATTCTATCAGGAGGAAATGATTGTTTACAACTTTGAACCTGATGTTGCTACACCTACACAACCAAATACTGATGAATCAATTGATCCTATTTCCGACGAAGATTTAGCTCCTCAAATCACTAATGATGAGTTTCTAGAAATGATTGGTGAACTAGCTAATCAACCTGATGAAGCAATTCAAGGAAACCAAAGTCATACTAATCTTGATAATCAAGAATCAGCAACTGAATCAAGTTTGCTTGATGAAATATTATTAGGAGACTTTTATGAAGGAGATTCATCCTGGACTGGAGTAGGTGCAAATGTAGCTATCGGATTAATTCCAATTGTTGGTCAGATAGCTGACGCAAGAGATACTTTAGCGGCAATAGAAGATGTAATAGAAGATCCAACTTCTGGATGGGCTTGGGCTGGGCTAGGACTAGCGGGAATAGGCTGGATACCTGGTTTTGGCGATGCAATCAAAGGGAGCAGAAGAGGTGCCCGTGTATTACTTGAGGGTGCAGAAGCTTCTGAAGAAATCGTAGGAAGCGGAGCCAGAATGTCTATCCGTGAGGGAGCACAGGCTGCAGAAGAAATTTTAGGAGGCAGAGCTAGAAGTTCAGTCAGAGAAGGAGCAGAAGCTTCAGAAGAAGTTATACAAAGGGGTGCCAGATCGGTCGAAGAAGGAGCAGAAAGAACGGCAAGAAGTACCGCAAGAGGGAGCGCCAGAAGGAGTGCAAGAAGTGCAAGCGCACGTTTCCGCCAACTATTTAGGGAAAGATTATTAAAGACTTTAGAGGAAAATCCGGAACATCCTTTACGGTTTCTTCTGGACGAAACTGACGAAACTGTGGCTTTATATCGAAAAGTACCTGGCCCTATCTTGGATGAAGCAGGGTTAAATGCTACCCACGTAGTGGAAGCAGGGCATCGAATTTCAGCCCGGAGATCTAGGGATTTCGGTGAGGAAATTGTAGAAGAACTTGGAGTTCAGTCCCGATGGCATAATCAACTGGCCAGTCATACGATTGAATCGAGGGGGCGGGGATTTAGTGTTGAAAATCCGTTTTTTGATGTTGAAGGAATTCCTGTAGAAATAGATACTTTAAATTTGTATCTGTCTGAAGGACTAATTACTGACGAAGTCTATCGCAGAGCAATTAGTCTTGGTCCTGTTTCCGGATGGGTCTTTGATTGATAATTGTAACGGGCCATTGTTTAGAGATGGGGCTTGTAATTGGTTATAGAAGACCTATTATTTAAAATTTTAAAAACAAAAGAACATCCCATGGCAAGCTATCGCATTGAAGGACAAATTTTTAACGTAGCCTCCCGGGAAGTTATTCAAAAGGCCCAGGTGAAGCTGATGGTACGAGTGGATGGACAGACCATTCAGGAAGCAACTGCTGCCGTTGAGTCGGGTAAGTTTACCATGTCCTTTTTCAATGAGTTTATTCCTAGTGGTGCGGAGGCTATCTTCGAGGTCCGTGATCAGCTGGGGAGACTGTTGCCTACTGATTTTCGCCTTCCTTTGGTTATTTCTGATCAGGTGATAAAGGTCCGCATTCCTGTTAAAGTACCTGGTGATGGTGGTTTTCAGCTGTTTAGCATCGGGGCTACTGTACTTAAGCCGGAGGATGGAAGCCCAGTCTCTAACTTACGAGTAGTTGCCAGTTTTAACACACGGGAAAATCCCTCCCGTCTTCTGCACCAACTCTCTAGTGTTACGAATAATGCTGGTCAGGCAAGCTTTGGCTTTTCAGAGGCTTTATTCCAGCAGCCTGAGGATAATGTACCTGTACGAGTAGATTTCAGTATAGAGGGACAGCGGGAATATCCCCGGCTGGAAGGCTTTATCTCCAATCTTGAGCCACAAAATTATTCTCTCACGCTAAAGCATAGGAAAGAAGCTCCGGTTGAGTATCAGATTTCTATCAGGCTGCAGAATGCCTCAACAGCTTCTGCTATTGCCGGGCAGCAATTAGCTGCCTTGTTTATTACCGAAGAAGCTAACCAGAAGGTTTTACATGCACCTCCTGTTGCAAGCAGCAACACGAACGGACAGCTAGCCTTTACCTTTACTAATTGGATTTTTGACTATGACCGTGGAGGGAATGCACCCGTTAACGTCCGTTTCCACCTATCCACAGATAACGAGGTTTCTGAGGAACCATTGCCAGAACATATTGCTGGCCTGATGCCACAGTCCTATTCCCTGACCATCCGTTTGGGAAATGGGGAAACCGGGGAACCAGCCGGTTTTATAATAACAGGTAAGGTATTCGATGGGCTGGGTCGGCCACTGGAGCAGGCCCAGGTGGAAATGCGGTCGGTTGATTACAACAGCAGTGCGCTACAAATCCATCCTGTTGCCACAGATGAAAAAGGGCATTTTACATTTACTTTTTCGAAAGCAGAGGCGCGTGATAGTTTGTACAAAGGATGTCCTGAATTCTACTTTCAAGTAAGATACCGCAACCGCATAGTAGCGGACACTAGAGAAACCCTTGTATGGGATATAAGCCGGCAGCCTGAAGTGAGCATTACTGCCCATACAATAGGAGAAGCGAAAGGAAGGATTCGTCCAAAAGAGGAAGTGTTGACCCTGAAGGACTGGGCAGATAAAACTTTTGCCGAGCTTCAGGAAGAACAGCCTGCTGCCTTTGACCTGGTACAGCGTACAGCCCTGGGAAATCTTAAAGCGGATATTCTTAATAAGCTGACTGAAGTTCCTGATGAAATCAAGGCTTTTATAGATGCTGTTGATCTGCAGGCATGTGCCGCAAAAAAGTTCTCTTTCAAAGAGTTTATCCTCAAAATGGCTGATTTTGATGGTGCCACACCTGCACAAGTGCACAGCCTTAAGAAAAAGCTGGAACCATTAGAAGTGGCCTCAACCATAGAGGAATTGCTTCCCCCTGATGTGCCTTTAAAAAACCTGCCGTCCTTCCAGGCAGAGTTTCAGCAAGCGGGGATCTATCAAATTTCTGCGCTTGCGAACATAAGCGAGGCTAAAGCGGCCTCTTTGCTCACCAAGCAATTGGCGCCTGCCCAGTTTACTCCTGAAAACCTTGATTTGCTGGTAGAAGAGGGAATGCTTGAGGCAGGTGAAGCACAGGCACTTATACAGAATGCAGGCATCTACTTCTTTGCCGGTGAAAAAAATAACCTGGCTCAGATCGTCAAAAACATCAATGGCACCGAATCGCTCGAAGATCTGGTTACCTTAAGCCGGGCTGACTGGGAAGGAATGTTGGAAAATGCGCAGTATGAACCTCCAAAAGATTTCACCTTAGCAAGGCAAGCAGCCTTACTTCAAAAGCAGGTAGAATTGCTGTATCCGCATCAGGTATTCAAGGCTCAACATAAGCCTTTAGATCAAAATAGCGTTGCCAGCCACTTAACCCAGGTTGCTCCTTTATTTGATAAAAATGAAAGCCTTTTTTCATCAATCCAATATGAATCATTGAACCTGGAGGATGTGGAGGATACTACTGAAGTGCAGCAGGCGTATGAAGCCCTGCAAAAACAGCTAAACCGCTATGCAGGCCTGGCACTTTCCGACCTCTTCAACAGTCGGGAACTTTCCGGACGTGAAAAAGTAGCGGAGGCTTCACGCAGAGTTAATCTGATAGAGCATTTTTACAGGCAGAACCAGGACGTGGAGTTTCTCACCCTGGACTACAGTCCCCGGAGTAAAGATCTGGAACAACTTCAGTTCGATAATCTCTCTACTGCAGACCAGGCATTGGTGTTGAATTCCCTAAAAACAAATCAGCGATTATACAAAATCACCGAGGATGCAGAAGATACCTATGCTTTGTTAGAAGCTGGTTATAAATCTGCTTTTGAAATTGTTTCAGGGGGTTTTCAAAATTTCATTGATAATGCGAAAATTAGCAGGGAGGAAGGGGCTGCCTATTTTAAAAAAGCTCAGTTAAATATCCCTATAACTACTGCTAGCTTTGCTCAATTATTGGATAAATACTTAAATCCAAACCGCAATAGCCCAATCGATAATACTCAACCAGAAGTAGAAAGCTTCTTGCGGGAAATAGATGGATTTGCTGAATTTTTAGGTGGCTCCTCTACCTGTAACTGCAAACATTGCCAATCTATCACAGGTCCCATTGCCTACTATGTAGACCTGATGGATTTTCTGAAGGAAAAAGTCCTGGATAAACATTTTAGGAACTCACCTAATCATCTTATACATCCGAGAAGCCGTAGGCCTGATCTTTGGGAGAGTCTGCCGCTATCCTGTGAATCGACGGATACGCTGATTCCCTACCTCATTATCATCAACGAAATTTTAGAAAATTTCATCGCCAGACAAGATGATGCTTCAAGAAGTTTACTGGAACGAAAAGCAGTAGAAAGCTATGTGTATAAGAAAATCTATGAATCCCTTGAGAGCTTTAAACAGCCTTTTCATTTGCCTTTAACGGAACTGGAAATTTACCTGCAGCATTTTCCAATCAGCCGTCTCAGCATTGCCCAAAAGGTTTTGGCATTTACCCAGGACACAAATTCTGTGCTTGTTCAGGCAGCCCTTATGCTTTCTGGGGAAGAATATGAAATACTTAACAGTGTTCCTCTGGGCACCACAGAAGATACGACAAGACTGTCGGAAATGCTAAGCGATCTTTATCAGATGGGTATACCATCGTCTTCTTCATCTGTGAATGTTCAGCATTTTCTTCAGGTATTGGAGATTAAAAGAAGTGAATTACAGGAAATTATTGAAACATGGTATGTTAAAGGAAGTGCGGGTGTTGAAATAGATCAGGTAATAACCTTGGAAACATCGGTTGAGAATGTTACCGGGATTAGTATTGAGTTTCTGGATCGTATGCACCGCTTTGTTCGCCTTTGGAGAAAGCTGGACTGGTCGATCAAGGAGCTTGACCTTGTACTGTATTCCTTGCATGAAGGAGATTTATCCGATCATTTAGTTTTAGATAAAATTGTTCAGGCAGTGAATCTGCAGAAGGCATTAAAGATTAAAGTGCCTGAACTATGTGCGCTCATTTTTAAGCTTGCTACTGTAAACTCCACCAAATTTTTTGATTGTCGGTTTAACCTATCCAGTTTCATCAAAACAGAGCAAGACATATGGAAGATAAATCCGGCAAGACCAGAGCCATTTGAGCAACCACTTTATGTAACAGGCGCTTTTACACACCCGGCCTTTCTCACTGATCCCGATGATATTGCTGCTTCTACCACCACAGTTTTACACCGAATTTTAGCTGGTCTGGGCATTACTGATGAAGAATTCTTTCTGCTGATTGAAAATCTAAAGGGTCCGCTAAGTATTAATAGTGAAGGAACATTTATTATCAATATAAAAAATTTAACGCTGTTGTTCCGCCATGCATGCCTTCTAAAGATCTTCAATCTGAAGGTGCCCGAATTGTTCCTGCTGATCAGGATTCATCCTGAAATAACACAGAATTACCTGCAAAACCCTGAAGAAATTCATGCACTGCTGAACCTGATAAACTGGAGGAAAGAAAGCCCTTATTCCTACAACGAACTTGCATTTATACTAAATGAACCACTGCTGGATGAGGAGGCTTATGCGGCTCCTGAAGAAATAGCCTTAAATATCAAAAATCAGGTTGAGGCAGAGCAAAAATTAACATTCACCGATACCCTCTTTTCTTTTTTTGAAGGTATCACTGAGCAGCAATCCCGGGAAATCATAAAGCAGGCGGTCAATGAAGATTATATTCAACCGGCCGATTTACACATCTATCGTATTAGGCCAGGTATTGATTTACCTATCCAGTTACCGCCATCTCTTCCTGTTTCCAGAGATGAACACTTACAAATAGTTGGAAAAGTTCTGGAGCTGATCGCAAATCATTTGAGCAATGATAGCGCACCTATTTCCGGTATCCCGGATATCAGTGAGGAAAACTCAGTTGCAATCTTACAAGCCAACAGCGATATATTCATTCCTATTCCCGGAACTACCAATCAATTTACGCTTGCTCCCCTACTGGATAATACTGAGCTTGTAAGTCTAACCATACCAACCACCATAAAAAATACGCTTACTATAGCGCAGGGTGAGGAATTGATTTCATCTTTCTTACTAAGGGTAATGCGGTATACACAGACAGGAGCACCCGAATTTACCGACAGAATCTTTGTAGATGTGGCAGGGCTTTCACTGGAGCAGTCGCGTGCATTGTTGGCTGCAAACAGTTCTATTTTTGAGCTTGTTGCCAGTCCCGAAAGGTATTGGTTACTACCTGATTTTGATCCAAATGAACCTATTACAGTTCCTGTGGGTATTCCTCTGCTTCCTGGCAGGGCACAAAGTTATCTTCTCCAGTACCATGCCAGCGAACTAGTACCCAACCTGCTGGGTAAAGAATTGAACTTACCGGTAGAAAAAGTAAAAACATTGGCTTTAATGGCAGGATATAATTTTTATGAGGAGGAGGCAGCAGCCAGGTTAACCAGAGTTTTACAAGGCACCGCGGCAGGTGAGGAAGCTGAAGAACTGGTTAATCTAACCAGGCTGTTGCAGCGCTTAAGTATATGGTTTAAAGATAAAGTTTTCGATGCAGCTACGCTGGAATATGTACGCCAACATGCAGGAGGAATTGACAGCATCTTCCATATTACTGCTTCAGATTTTACTTCCCCTGCTTTACGGCATCTTCAAATCATAAACAGGTATCAGAAATTGCATAAAGAAGCAGCTGAGGCCTCGCCATCCCTACAGGCTGCCTTAACGCATTTTAATTCTGGAATTTCTGAACCAAAATTTACTGAAGAAGGCATAACACAGCTCGCAACTGCATTAAATACAGAAGGTAATCTGCTTAGGACGCTGAATACAGTTCTTGTATTTCCTGCTGTGGACGGGAGCGGTGCACGAAGTAACAGAGCCCTGGATGCTTACCTGAAAATGCAGGAATGCGCCAGCTTAGTTAAATACTTGGGCATTGGTGGGGAAGCACTCAGGTTCTTTGTTTCAAATATATTCGAAGACCTCGAAAAAGCAGTGGAGGCAGTGGTGGCAGCTATCCGTACCAAATATAATACTGAAGAGGAGTGGCAGGAAAAAGTAGAGCCATTTGAGGATAAAATAAGGGAAATGAAGCGGGATGCCTTAACGGACTACCTTATTCATTCATTCCGCCATGAAGAGACCCAGCATTGGTTTAAAAATTCTCATGACCTGTATAATTACTTCCTGATTGATACGGAACTGGAAGGATGTGCCCGAACCTCCAGGGTGGTTGCCGGGATCTCCAGCTTACAGCTGTATATCCATCGATGTTTGATGAACCTGGAAAAAAGCGAAACAGGGGAGATCCATGTGCGCCCCGATAGTAAAGCTGCAGCGCAGTGGGAGTGGCGTAAAAACTATAGAGTGTGGGAAGCAAACCGCAAAGTGTTCCTTTACCCGGAAAACTACCTAGAACCAGAGTTAAGGGACGATAAGACGCCGCTCTTCGAGGAGCTGGAATCTGAACTGCTGCAACAGGAGATCAATGCACAAAACGTGCTGGATGCTTATGCCAAATACATGCAGGGCTTTGAAGAAATTTCAAAGCTCAAAATTGGAGGTTCTTACCATGACCGCAGCTATAATTCATCGGTGATAGAAGAAGCAGATAAGGTGGAAAGTAACCGTGCTGACGTGCTCCACTTATTTGGTGTAACATCTTCCGATCCCCCTCAATATTATTACAGAACCATTGAAAATGTTTATAAAGCACAAGATGCCTCGCAAGGGGTTGGCATAATTTTCAACCCATGGAAAAAAATTAATGTGCAAATTCCCCCTACAAGCATTAGAACGCCCTTCGCTAAGGTTTCTCCCATTATATTTAATGGGAAACTTTATGTGTTTTGGGTAGAGATCAGTACAAGACCTCTGAATGAAACAGTGGAAGGCACTTCACGATTTACAGGATATAAGCATAATATGTCATTGAAATGTACATCCTTGAGAATGGATGGTACTTGGACAACTCCTCAAAAAATTGCTCTAACAGGTCCCTTATTTGAGCATGGGGAGGGGATAATTAGAGACCTTTTGCTAGAAGAAATAGAAAAGAATCAATTTGTAAGGTTACATTTAAGTGGAAATTCAAATTTTTTCGAAAGATTCCTTCAAAGCACAATTGATTTAATAAAAAATAATCCAGAATATTTAGATGATAGTGTAAGTCATGAGGTACCAGGAACAGGTTTGAGTCTTAATTTTAATAATATTTTATGGCGAAGTTTACTAATGCCAAAATTTTTTTCTGAAGACGATAGAAACTCAATACATATAAGACCTTTTGATGATTACACACTTAGTGGTCCCTTTTGGGATACGATATACCCTTCTATCAATAATGGGCGTCTGTTCGTACAGGGAGGAAGAGGTATAGAAGGAGGCTTTGGTTTTGCGGCCAAGGTAGATATTTACGGTTTGGAGTTAAATAATAATTTTGCTTTATCTATCTACGAAAATGATCCTATAAATTCAAAACGTATTTACATAAATTCAAGTCAAGTTCATTATGGTTCTTTATCATATTCAAGTTTTGCCTATGGACCTGCGGAGCAAATAAAAAGAAGAAATGCTAATAGAACAACAAGAGGCCCTGCTATAACTGAATCAGGTTATTTAATAGGTGGTGGAATAACTGCTGATAATTTAAAAATTATAAATGGACCATGTACAGACGGAATCATTGAGAAAAATCAAGATATACTTTATCTACATTCTACCCTTTCCAGCACCCCTCCATATAGACTAAAACGTTTAGGAACAACATTAAGTGACAAAATGTCCAGGAAGCTTTTTGATGCTGGTATTAATGGCTTTCTAGATATTCATTTTCAGGAAAATGAAATGAAAGAGGCACATCTTCCGGTGATCTTGATTGATTCAAATGTAATTAATGATACCTTAACTAATATTGGCCATTTAGATACAAAAGGGTCATTGGGGGTCTATTTCCGTGAGATATTTTTTCACATACCTTTTCTTATAGCCAATCACTTAAACAGCCAGGGCAAGTATGCCGATGCGCAGCGTTGGTACCATTACATTTTTGATTTTACTTCTGAAAAGCTTCCAGCTGACTTGGATGGAATTACTGATTCGGCTGCAAAAAAGAAGGGGGAGGCAGACCGGGTATGGCAATATATTGAATTCAGAAATCAAACTTTGCCAAAGTTGAAGGATCAACTCAATGATCGTCAAGCCATACAGGCTTATGAAAATGATCCTTTCAATCCACATGCCATAGCACGTCTCCGCTTGAGCGCATACATGAAGAGCATCGTGATGAAGTATATAGATAACCTCCTGGATTGGGGAGACCATCTCTTTGCCCAGGACACGATGGAATCCATCAATGAAGCGACTCTTTTATATGTGTTAGCATCCGAAATTTTAGGCCAGCGCCCTCCCGAGACAGGTGCATGTAGGAAGTATGAGATATTTCATACTTACGATCAACTTAATAACCAACTAAATAGCCGTAGGTGCTCAAATTTTATCAATGCAGTCGAAACGCTATCAGTATCTCCAAATATAGCCCGGGTTCAAAAGGGTAATCAACGCAAAGGTTTAAGAACAATTCATGATACGCTGGAAAATGCTAAGGAACATCCAAAAGTTAAAAGTAAATCTAATCGTGATCATGTAAATATAGATGAATCAGATGGAATTCTTAATAATCGTGAGTCTGATCATTTCCGCCATAATTGGAATAAACAAGGTGTTATTCCGGAATTATCTATAGATTTTGGGACAAGTATTTTAAAGCAGGCCTGTCTGTTTTGTATCTCCCCTAACAAAGATCTTTTAGGCTACTGGGACAGGGTAGAGGACAGACTATTTAAAATCAGGAACTGCATGAACATCAGTGGTATACGCAGGCAGCTTGCTTTATTTGCCCCTGAAATTGATCCACGTTTGCTTGTCCGGGCCAGAGCAGCAGGCTTGTCTGTAGAAGAGGTGCTTAACAATATCAATGGAGATCTGCCCCCTTATCGCTTTAGCTTTTTAGTAGCAAAAGCCAAAGAATATGCAGGCGCCTTGCAGGGGTACGGAGCAGCGTTGATGAGCGCATTGGAAAAGAAGGATGGAGAGGAACTGGCCCGCTTACGGCTAGTACAGCAGGATCACATTCTAAAATTTACATCCAAACTTAGGGATATGGAGGTAGCCGCAGCAGAAGCTGGTTTGGAGGGTATCAATTCGAGAAGAAGAACTATTGAAAAGCGAATTGAACATTATCAAAGTCTAATTGATAACGGATTAACTCAGGGTGAGTTGGCTGATATAAGTTTAAGAATACACGGATACTCAATTAAATTGACTGCACCATTTTTGAATACAATAGCTGCAGCTTTATCAATACCACCAAGTGAACTAGGTACCAGTAATTCTACACCGACTATTTCTTTAAAAAGATCTTTGAACGACACTGCAAATGCGTTAAATGGCTTTAGCGATTTGTTCTTTATTAGTTCCCAACTTGCTGGGCTGGAAGCAAACTACAAAAGAAGAGAAGAAGGGTGGAAGTTTAGTTACCAACTAGCAAATCTTGAGTTACAAGAAACCGAAAAGCAAATAAAAGCTGCTGAAATCCGCAGAAACTTTTCTATTGAATCTAGGTCTGTGCATGAAAAGAGTCTGGAACAACATCAGGAAACGTTTGAGTTTTACAGAGATAAGTTCAGTAATCTTGAGCTGTACACTTGGCTTTCTAAGGAAGTCCAGAAGATGTATCGCGAAACCTACCAAAGTGCTATTACCATGGCCCGCATGGCAGAGCGCGCTTACCGCTTTGAACGCAATGATGATACGGCTTTGTTTATCGACGGAAGTTTCTGGGACAGCAGTCGGTCAGGTTTACTGGCAGGAGAAAAATTGATGAATGCCCTCCGACACATGGAACTCAGGTACATGGAAACCCATAGCCGGAGCATGGAAATTGACCAGGCTTTTTCACTTACCCAGATAGATCCAGCTGCTTTACTAAAACTAAAAGCCACAGGAGAATGCAATTTTACTGTTCCCGAACTCTATTTTGATTTGTTTTACCCCGGGCAGTACCGGCGCAGGATCAAATCTGCCAGACTTACCATTCCCTGTATCACCGGCCCCTATAGCAACGTCAGCGCTACCCTAACACTGAAAGGTAGTAAAATCCGTAAAGATCCAGACCTTAACTTATCAGCTACTTATCCTGCTGCAGGTTTATTAGATGTGCCTCCCAGCCGCTCTGTCTCCATTGCCACCAGCACTGCCCAGAATGATTCAGGTGTATTCAAGCTCGATTTCCGGGACGAACGCTATATGCCTTTTGAAGGGGCAGGTGCCGTAGAAAGTACCTGGGGTATCCAATTGCCTAAAAACTTCCGTCCATTCGATTATGCCACCATTAATGATGTAATACTGCATATTAGCTATACTGCTGATTATGATGGTGCTTTTAGGGAAAAAATAGAGGAGAGCACAGGGTACCTAGAAGGCTTTTTACAAAGTGAACATTGTGAATTGACCAGGATTTTTAGCCTGCGGCAGGAGTTTTCACAAACTTTCCATCGCTTACTACATAGCAGATTGAACACTTCTGTACCCCTGGAATTAAGTGAAAAGCACTTTCCATTATTTATTCAAGGCAGAAGTCTGTCAATAGAACAGGCTAAAGTTTACATTGAATTTGAACCTTCAGTACTTATACCTCAAGAAGGCGAATCTGAACCTGTACCACTAGCCCTGGAATTATCAATAGGAGTCAATGGTAATACGCCTACAACTTTAAACAATTTTGAAATTAATACAGAAAAAAATTTAGCTGATAAAAGTTTAGTTAATGAAGAACTTGATAGGTTAGTGCCAAACCCTATAGCACCCGGATTATCACCTTTAATCATTACTTTTATGGTAGTTAACGCTGGAAGACTTGCCCCCGTTAATCCACTGCCTTCTGATCCATCCGCTTTGGATGAGCATAAGCTTAAAGATGTATATCTCTTTATTAAGTACAGATTATCTAATGGAGCAACATTATAAAAAGGAGTAGGTGGTTTTCTTTTTTCGCAAATATTCAAAATCACGATAGTTTTTAATAATACTGGCTCTCTTCTGATACTAGTGATCTGAATATGACTGTGTACGTTTAATATTAGAAATGCACGATAGCCACTCTTTGAGGCATATGAGCTTGCGTATAGACCGTGGGGGTATAAATATGTTTTTTATCTACAAAGACACCACAGTTGTTCGAGAAAATTTGGAAGTGGGGGAGAGTAGGAGCTCTATTTGTAATCAATTATGCTTCTTAACTTACCTGCTATATCCACTAATTGCACTCTTCCTGTATAAGGGGGGCGAAGCATCGTACAGGAGTTTAATTGCTGCCCAATGATTGATATTGATTTAAATTCAGCTTCTTCAACGGTTTTGATAGCACCATTCACATAAGCCTCTCGTAGTGCAGGTTAACCTTAAAAACTATCTCGTTCAGATGTTGGTGGTAAATTATCTGCAAGCACAAGAGCAACTGCTTTAAAAAGCATTTCACGCTTCACCTCCATAGATTCCCTAAACTTATTAAATACATCAGCAGGTGTTTTAACAGTATCCCCTTCTACTTCACTATTCTCCTCTACATTCAACTCATTTTCACCCCAATCTTCAGCGGCTTCTTCACTGTTGAAGATTTGGATTTTCGACGGGTTTACTATAAAAGAAATCAAATTATTTTCGTATTCAGACAGATCTTTATTGTGATCATTTAAAAGCTCTTGCATTGAACCAATAACATCAGCAGGTAGACAGTCTTTTATAACAGATATAGATAGAAGCTTAGCGTCGGTTACTCATTTTATTGGCAGTGGGGGAGCCTGGCTTATGGTTAATTAGATACTGGGCCCATCGCTTTTATTCTATAGAATAGTACAAGTTTTGGAAGCGGTAAAATAGGATTCAATATCTAGCTTGGATTTGCACCAATACCCACAATGCTCGCTTTGCGGCCTTATATACATGCAATTAGTAATTCAATATACCCTTAAACACTTTTATCAATGAAACACGAATTGAAATTACCCCATGATTTGCTGATTTACCTGTCAGCAGACGAGTTCATCGAGCGCGTTGCCCAGCGCGTCGTGCAGTTACAGAGAGAGAGCGGGCCAGCGCCATCAGATTGCTATCTCGAAAAAAAGGATGAGGACCCCATAGACACCGGGGAGGTGTGTAGGGTTTGGAACCTGTCACGTAAGACAGTGGAAGAGAGAAGAAAAGACGGTACATTTCCTTTCTTCCGCATCGGCCGGAAAGTGTATTTCTTCCGCTCTGAGGTGCTAGCCGCCATGGAGAAGCCCAAGCGCCTGCCAGGCAGCAGTGGCACCGGCAAGCAAAACTTTGGTAAAACACCTTTTCTTTCAAAGGCCGCATGAGAGTGAGTCACAGTACCCGACAACCCAGCGCCAGGTACCTTACAGCACAGAGCCTTTTCCTGGAGGTGAACGCTAACCGAGAAATCCGCCTGCAGGAGTTCAAGGCTAAGCAGCACCACGACACCACTCGTGCCCTTATGTTCACTCAGGAGCTTGAGTCGGACCGTAGCTTCTACTTCGAGTCGCAGCGGGAGGTAGAACGTCTGATAGATGAGGTGCAGCTGCTAAAGACGCAACTGCTGCATCAGAAGATGGAAATGAACCTAGAAAGAAGCATCATGCAGGACTTCGCCAAATCCCAGCACCTTGAAGTCGAGCTGATTGACATCACCATTGCACAGCTTCAGCCAAGGCTCCAGAACACCATCCCCAACGCAGCATAACATAAGACGTCTTTGCTTTTAGAAGCTCCCGGCAGGCACGTTTGAGCCTGTCGCAGGCCGTGCTTTGCCCAAAAAAATCAATCACCCTAAACCCAATCCATTTTAATGAACACAAAACCCAATTTACCAGCAGCCCCTCCGAAGCACGAGGGGCTGCTGGAAAAGCTGCTAGATTTTTTCGAGCAGGTAGACTTTCTGGCAGAAGCCGGACTCAAAGAAGGAAAACACCTGCGGCGAAACCACCTCTATGTCCTTGTAGTCGAACAAGTACTGAAAAAAACCGAGCAGCAGCAGTGCGGCCTGTGTCGCCACAACGGCTCTGTTTACCTCTACAACGGCAGCCACTGGCAGCCGATAGAGGAGAACGACTTGAAGGATTTTCTCGGCAAGGCGGCAGAGAAAATGGGCGTAGACCGCTTTGATGCCCGCTTCTACCAGTTCATAGAGCAGCTCTACCGCCAGTTCCTTGCCTCCGCCAGGCTTTCCATGTCGCCGCGACGAAAGGGCATCGTTCTTATCAATCTTCAGAACGGCACCTTCGAAATCGGCCCTGACGGACCTATGCTTCGGGAGTTTAGGAGAGAGGACTTCATGACTTACCAGCTGCCCTTCAGCTACGATGAAAGTGCAGCGGCCCCGCTGTTCGAAAAGTACCTGGAGCAGGTGCTGCCTGACAAAGAGAAGCAGGCGGTTATCGCAGAGTACCTGGGCTATGTGTTCGTGGACCAGACCGTGCTGAAACTGGAGAAGGCGCTGATGCTTTACGGCACTGGAGCGAACGGAAAGTCAGTTTTCTTCGACATCATCTACGCGCTGCTGGGCCACAGCAACGTGTGCAGTTACTCGCTGCAAAGCCTGACCAATGAGAACGGCTATTCCAGGTATATGCTGGGTGACAAGCTGCTCAACTACGCCAGTGAGCTGTCCACACGTCTGGACCCGAACATATTCAAGCAGCTGACATCGGATGAGCCAATAGAGGTGCGCCTGCCTTACAAGGAGCCGGCTATCCTGTACAGCTACGCCAAGATACTGTTCAACTGCAACGAGCTGCCACGTGACATTGAGCACACTGACGCGTTTTTCCGGAGGCTGCTGATTGTGCAGTTTGACCGCACCATCGCAGAGAAAGACCAGGACAAGCAGCTGGCCAGCAAGATAATCGCAAGTGAGCTCTCTGGCGTCTTCAACTGGGTACTGCAAGGTCTCAGCAGGCTAATGGCACAGAAAAGATTCAGCGACTGTGAGGCATCCAAATCGCAGGTGGCTCTTTACAAGAAGGAGTCTGACAGCGTGCAGATGTTCATGGAGGAGAATGCCTACGCTAAAAGCTTGGAGAAATGTCTGAAGCTAAAAGTACTCTACCCCAGCTACAAGAGCTTTTGCCAGGAGGATAACTACCGGCCCCTGAACTGCACCAACTTCCGCAAAAGACTTGATGGCGCAGGCGTGCAGGTAGTAAGGCGCAATTGCGGTTGGGTCGTTTACCTGGCGCTGCAGCCCTTGCCAAATTAAGAAATGTTTGTTGGCGGCTACACCGCCTGCACTGCTACACTCCCGAACCCACAGGCAAGAGTGTAGGAGTTACGCTGGTGTAGCCCCAAAACAACATTCTTAATTTTTACATGACCATCATTATCAAGAATCAAAACCATATAAAAAGCCATTTTTTAGACCATTGGAAAATTTATCTACCCCAACAACACCCTCATTAAAGGAACTTGTGCAGCAGCTGCGCCAGAAAAATATGCCTATCCGGAAAATTGCCCAGGAGCTGGGAGTCACCAAGTATGCCGTTGAAACGGCACTGAAAGAGCTGGAGTCAGAGCGCCTTCAGACACTTTTTCAGACAAAAGAAGAGGAACTCCGGACAACCAGCAACACAGCATGTCAGACAGAGCAGACAGTTGCAGATGTAAACCCGGACAGTGAACAGACATCACAAAATGGGGGGCAGACACTGCAAAACTACCACCGGACAGCGGGTCAGACACCCTTTCTGGAGCAACAAACGCACCCTGATACGGTGAAAAATGCCCAAGAAGAAGGTGTTTTGATACAGGAAACACAGCAAAAAACAGAAGAGACAGATGAAAAAACAGCGAAAACACCTGTTTTTCCTCCTATTTATGGCTTTTTACCTGGTTATAGAAGTTTTTTGCATGAGTTGCAACGCGGTATTCACCAGCAAAGGAAGGTTTGGATTCATGTGATGCATGATAAATACCTGCTTCAGGTCGAAAAATTGAAACAGCAGGCGCAGACCCACTGCAGTGAACACGGTTTTGAGTATGAAAACCTGCTGTTGTCCGGAGTTCTGGAGTCATGCGAGCGCTATCTGCGGAACGTGCTCCGGACAGCGCCGGTAATCAAAACTATCATAGGCCTGAGCTGTGTAAGGCTTCCGCTGGATGTGGAACTGGTGAACCTGTGCAGGAGAGCCAAGGATGCTGACTTCTATTTTGTAGAACCAGAGCACTGCAGCGCTGACTGATAGTCTCGCACCGTTCGCACCTTATTGTACTCCTAAAAGCGGTACGATAAGGTGCGACCTAAAAAATGCCTTTGTGGCAGCCAATAACATAATTTAAAGAAAGCTGGCTGGTACAACTGGTGACCGGCCAGCACTAATATTAACTTCTTAAATAATGAAACATCATGGAACATATAATTGCATTCAACCGCGAGGTTGCAGACTTAGTAAAGCGCTTTCCAGAGCACCAGGCCATCAAGGTTATTGAAAAGTACAGGGTGAAGTGCAAACCTTCAAGCTATTACTTGGCGCTGGATTACCTTGGCCTCAAGATAGGAATGGAGTATCAGGCTATAAAAATCATTGACACTGACAGAGACGAGGTGGAAGGCTATATTCCAGCTATCAAGTTCAGAAAAGGCAACCCACTGCACGAAGTGGGGGAGGACGGGGTTTGGGTAAAGCCTCTACGGCACGACCCTATGCCGTCATATAGCAAGTGCCACACCTTTTTGGCAAAGGAATATGTGTACACGCTGATGCAAATCACAGACCTGGAAAAATACGCTTTTGGTGACGGTATATTGGTATTGTAACTATGGAGAAATCATGCTGTTGCCCAACATAACTGTAATAAGCGCGATAAATAGCAGTCAAGGTTTTACCCTGTGAAGGCCTCACTTCTATAGAAGAATACCCAACATTAAACCATAGTGACAACAGCCGTTGAAGTATAGGAAGCCGCTAAAGCTTTCTTGCTTCAACGGCTGTTCTCATTCTAAAATATTGTTTCTAGATGAGCTAAATAAAAATCATGCAAAAGTAAACTTTTGCATGATTTAATTGTATATTGTAGTAATTTATATGAGTCCTATTACTACAAAATACAACATTAAGCCTAAGAAATGCCCTAGCTTAGATAATGCAGCTGTTTGAAGTAAAAAACAACCTTTTGTAGCGGTTAAAATATTTTCCTTACTCTAATGTTCCAATTCATTTTTATGATTGTGTTCGAAATTCAATGGTGAAGTTGCTTAATAAAGTCAAGTATATTCATTCTTAATTTGAAAAATAAAAATGAAAGGTAGTAACGTGATGTTAACGATTCGTTTTGAAGACCCTGAGCTGGAACCAGAAGAATGGGATAAGCAGGCTCAATGGTTGATGGCGGAGCTTAAGGAAATAGATGAAGTAGAAACCGTAAGCAGAGTTATAGATACCAGTCCTCCTTTGGGTAACAAATCCATTGGAGGGTTTCTTGCGGGCTTACTTATCACTCAATTCAATGTTGAAAATTTTAAGAGGTTAATTAGCTATTTAAAGGATCGATTAGTAGGCAAACCTATCGAACTGGAGGTAGAGGCTGATGGAAGGAAGCTCAAGTTAAAAGCATATAGTAGGCAGGAGCTTGATTACGCTTTAAAAGCAGCACAAGATTTTGTTCTTAAGACTGCATAAAATATGGCAAAGTTCGCCTTGTTGATAGGAGTAAGTGAGTATATGCAGGGACTAAGCTCACTTCCAGCCGCAGTAAAGGATGTTGATGCATTATATAAGCTACTGCTGCATCCGGAGATAGGTGGATTTTTAAGCTCGGACATAACTTTACTTAGAAATCCAGATAGACAAACGATGGAGGAGAGTATAGAACTCTTGTTTTCAAGCCGACATAAAGATGATTTAGTTCTGCTATACTTCTCAGGACATGGGATTAAGGATGATACGGGTAAGTTATTCCTTGCTAACCGCTGGACACGCAAAACTGATAAAGGAGAATTAGTTCGCTCTTCAGCCGTATCCTCTGCATTCATTCAAGAAAGTATGAGTAGAAGCCGGTCCAAACGACAAGTAATCATATTGGACAGCTGTTTCAGTGGGGCTTTTGCTGAGGGCCTTTATGCCAAAGACGATGGCAAAGTTGACATTCTCAATCAATTAGGAGGTGAAGGGCGTGCCGTACTTACTTCCTCAAATTCAACACAATATTCTTTTGAGCAGGAAGGAGAAGAACTATCCTTTTACACTCGTTTTTTAGTTGAAGGAATCCAAACTGGTGCTGCTGACCGCGATGAAGATGGTAGTGTTTCTATTGACGAGCTGCATGAGTATGCAAGCCAGAAGGTTCGGGAAGTAAGACCTGAAGTAAATCCTGAAATTTATGCTATAAGAGAGGGTTTTAAAATTTTAATAAGTAAAGTTCCGCCGATTGCTCCTGATAAACGATATCGTAGAGAGGTGGCTCGTTTGGCTGAGCGAGGAGAGTTATCTTTCATTGGGCGTAGGACATTGGACTTGTTGAGGACACAAATAAACTTGGACATATCTGAAGCGAAAGCTATTGAGGATGAGATTTTAGAACCTTACCGTATAGAGTCCAGAAAAAAGCTTCAACAATATGAACAGGTTTTCAGAGAGGCAGTAAATAAACATAAGCGCCTTGATGAGGCGGATAAAGAACAATTTAAGCACCTTCAGCAGATTCTAGGCCTTTCTGAAGAAGATATATTACCTGTTGAAGCATCTGTGATTGCAGAGTCTAATTTTTATAAGGATAATCTCCATAAATATGAAACAACCTACAAAGAAAACTTGCGTCAGGATTATTCTTCAAAACAAATATCAGGAGTATCTCAAGGTGAGTTGAAGGATTCATCTCTTACGTCACAAGAAAAGTTAAGGCAGAATGAACCAAATCATACTATAACGGAAACCAATGAAAAAGAGGAAAATAGCTACGGAAATTTATTAAAATCACTTATTCGTCCTTTAGGAGCGAATTTGAAGTTTTTTATTTTCATTATAGTAATAGTAGCAGTTATTGCTGCAATATATAGTAAGTTTTCAGCTGATAACGAATATTTAGCTACTAATAATGAAGTGGAGGATTCTTCTCTCTTAGCTGATACAGCGGTTGGTGGACTTTATTATGAGGAATCTAATTATGATGAACTTTATCGCTCAGCAAAAGCTGCTAAAGATAGAAGGGATTATTCTGTTGCTCTTTCTCTTTATGAAAATCTGATTAAGCTTGGTTATACAACAGAGGATGTCTATAAAGATAAGGTTCAGTTGATGCAGAAAGTAGAAGCTTCTGACGAAGATATAATGAACACGTTGGCCGCTGGAGTAGAAAAGCAGCCTCACAGCATTTACCTGATGCAGGAAGAGCTTCGTTACTATCTGAAAACCAATCGTGCTGATGAGGCAATGGATAAGCTGGATAAAGCGATCGTGGCAGATCCAAGTAATGCGACCCTTTTAGCTGTAAAAGGTAATCTGCTAGAACGCAATAAAGACTTAGAAGGTGCTACAGCGATTTATATGAAAGCCCTTGAAATAGACCCAAACAACTTCGATGCTAACTACAACCTTGGAGTGTTAGAGTTCAACAAAGGCGCAGATGTAAACAACATAGCAGCAAAAATGGACTACGCAACATATATGAAGAAAGGCAAAGCCCTTGAAGTTGAAGCAAAAAAGCATTACCAGGCAGCAGTACCTTACTTTGAGAAGGCACTGCAGATTCAGCCGAAGGACCACGCTACTATGCAGAATCTGATTAAGCTTTATAGACGTTTAGAACGTAATGATGATTTAGAGAGAATTTCTCAATTATTATTAAATGGTTGAAGGTTGAAAAATTATTTCATTGTCTTTCCTTTGTTAGACATTACTCTCTTGCACTTAAAGCATAGGTACCTACCCCACATATACCGATGGAATTTCGCTCAAGCGAGTCGTGTAGCAGGGGGATTTCATGTCGCTGCGGAGCAGCCATGACTTGTCCACTCCCTGTGTCGCCACGCTCACCTTGCCTCTTCCGAACTTGTCGGTGAGGCCGTCTATCACCTCCATCAGCTTCGCGTGCTTTTCCCTATCCACCGTATCTAGCAGGTCCAGCTGCACCTGGTTCTCCGGCACAATGTCCGTCACAACCACTCCGGATTTCTTGTACCAGTAGCCGTCGCGGTAGATGGCTTTCAGGGCAATGTTGGCGTAGTGGATGAGCTCTATATCAGAGTTGGAGGCCACGGGCAGGCAGATGGTCTTGCTGCCGTGGTACTGGCTGTCGCGTTCTGAAAACCAGTTCGTGTTGACAAACACGGTAATCATCCGTGCGCAGCTTTTCTGCTGGCGCAGCTTCTTGGCACATTTAGCAGCGTATGTTGCCGTTGCCTCCTGTACCTCCTCAAAGTTGTTGAGTTTCTTGCCAAAGCTTCGGGAGGTGCAGATGCCTTTCTTTGGCGGCGCCACTTCTTCCAACTCTAAACATGATTCACCCCGCAGCTCTTTTAGCAACCGAACGCCCACCACTGTCATATGCTTTCTTACCCAGTTTTCTGACAGCTGCGTGAAGTCATAGGCTGTATGGATGTTCCGCTTCTTCAGAAACTTAGCATATTGAGTACCTATACCCCACACATCTTCTATTTTGGTAGCCTCTAAGGCTTTTCTGATGTGGTAAGGGTCGGTAAGCACCAGAACACCCTTTGCTTTTGAAGACTTCTTGGCCAGCTTGTTTGCAACCTTGGCCAGTGCTTTTGTTGGAGCCACTCCTAGGCTAACTGGTATGCCAGTCCACTGTTGCACCGTGCGTTTTATATTCCAGGCATAGGAGAACAGGTCAATGTCGTAGAAATCGCCCAGGTCCAGAAAGCACTCGTCAATGGAGTATATCTCCACATTAGGGGTGAACATGGAAAGCGTCTGCATCACCCTGTCTGACATATCACCATAGAGGACATAGTTGGAGGAGAAGGCATGAACGTGCCTGTTGTCCACCAGGTTCCGAATCTTGAATAGCGGCTCTCCCATCTGTATGCCCAGTGCCTTTGCCTCATTGCTGCGGGCAATCACGCAGCCGTCATTGTTGCTCAGCACTACCACGGGCTTTCCGTTCAGGGCCGGCTTGAACACCCGCTCACAGGAGGCATAGAAGTTGTTGCAGTCGCATAATGCAAACAGCGTAGTCATTGCTTCACTGGCTTATGGAGTATCCAAACCACCAC
>NZ_JBHUOX010000032.1:0-43485 GCF_042686245.1 Pontibacter toksunensis
AACCACCGTATTTTTTCTTCCAGTTGTAGAAGGTGGCATCCGAGATGCCCATCTTGCGGCACACCTCCTCTACCTTGACACCCGTCTCTGCTTGCTTGATGGCGAAGATGATCTGCGCCTCGGTGAACTTTGATTTCTTCATGGCAATTCGCTTTTAAGACTATACGATTATTGCCCGCTTTCTCTACTTTACAACGGTCCGGTTTTTCGGGGGGAGGTCAGAGGAGCGCATACTTCTTCCTGCAACTTAGCTACCATATAATCAGCACTTTCTCTCAATGTTGAATTTTATCCCTATTAGCATCTGAAAAGGAGTAACCATATAAGTTGTAGCCTCCATCGTTTGTCTGTTGAAGAGAGGATAGAAGATCAATACCATTTCCTCCGAAGGTTAGATTATTTTGATTTGTTTACCCTGTTGCTACAAAACCGCAGTGGCTCAAAGACAGTGGGAAAAAGAACAGCCGCAGCCATTATAGACAAGCTATTGCTATAGACTAGGATGATTCATATGTTTTCGTAATAATCAGGAGGTTGTGAAATGAAATCTTTTATCAAAAACAAAGGAAAGACTGAACCTAATTTATTTAGGAGTGGGAAGAGTGTACAGGGTGAGGCTAGTTTAAATGATGATGTAACCTTACTGTTTGCTTGAAATATTATAAAAAATATTTTATTAATTATACGTAATGTATTAAAAAAAAGTGTCGTACATATGTTTCAAATAGCCCCAAATTTTATCAGCACTAGTCAGTCATTTTGCATACATCAAAAAACGTGGGAATTTTGACATCGTGGAACCTTCAGCTGAATCTGCCCCTAGAGCCTGTATGGCGTCTCATATTGCCGTCTCAAAAATTAAACTAATGATTGGTTTTAAGAGATGAGTAAGTGAGACCGTACATAGTATCATGAACAGTGTGTCAAAGGCTAGTAGATAGATTTATCTAAAGGCAAATAATAGGGGAGGGCACCAAAGAGAATAAGGTAAACAACAGAAGCTTTACCCTCCAAAGAAGTAGTATTTGGCTAAATCGAGAGGTGTAAAATCTACAGGTGGCGGTTTTAGTGTCCGAATAGTGTCCGAAGCAAATGAAAAAACGCCTCCAGAGCTATCTGGAGGCGTTTAGTGTAGCCCGTAGGGGAATCGAACCCCTGTTACTAGAATGAAAATCTAGCGTCCTAACCCCTAGACGAACGGGCCATGTTGCTGTATTGCGGTGCAAAGATACGGCTATTTTGCTTCCGGCAAAACATCTGATTTTATTTTTTTTAATTAAAACGTAAGCGCTTCTAAATCAGTATAAAAAAAATATTGGTTTTACAATATGGTATAGTGTAACTTCGCATCAATAAATAAAACTTAAAAGAACTAGATATCATGTCTAAAATTAAAGTTGCAATTAACGGCTTTGGCCGTATCGGCAGACTTACATTTAGGGCGCTGCTTGAAAAAGAAAATGTAGAGGTAGTTGCTATCAACGACCTTACAAATACGAAGACGCTGGCGCATCTGCTGAAATATGATTCTGTACACGGACGATTCAACGGCACTGTAAAGTCCACCGAAACCGGTATTGTAGTAAATGGTACGGAAATTCAAATTACTGCTGAGCGTGATCCAAAGAACCTGCCTTGGGGCAAGTTAGGAGTCGACGTGGTGCTGGAGTCTACCGGCCGTTTCACAGACGACCAGAGCGCCGGTGCGCATCTAGAGGCTGGTGCCCGCAAAGTGGTTATCTCAGCTCCTGCCACTGGTAATGTTAAAACTGTTGTGCTTGGTGTAAATCAGGATGTACTGACAGGTGACGATAACCTTATCTCGAACGCCTCTTGTACTACAAATTGCCTTGCGCCAATGGCGAAAGTGCTGGACGATGCCTTTGGAATGGAAAAAGGATATATCACTACCGTGCATGCTTACACTGCTGACCAGAACCTGCAGGATGCACCGCACAAAGACCTGCGCAGAGCACGTGCTGCTGCGCTTTCTATTGTGCCAACTTCTACAGGTGCTGCCAAGGCCGTAGGTCTTGTGTTGCCTCACCTGAAAGGCAAGTTGGATGGCGTAGCCATGCGTGTTCCTATTCCGGATGGCTCTCTGACTGACCTTACCTGTATTCTGAAAAGAGAGGTAACAAAAGAAGAGATCAACGCTGCCATGAGAAAGGCTGCTGAAGGCGAAATGAAAGGTATTTTGGAGTATACAGAAGATCCGATTGTTTCAGTAGATATCGTGGGCAACACGCACTCCTGTATCTTCGATTCAGAAATGACTTCTGCTAACGGAACGCTTGTAAAAGTAGTTGGTTGGTATGATAACGAGGCCGGATACTCTAACCGTGCTGCTGATCTGATTACGCTTGTTGGTTAAGCAATAATAACCTTCTGAAAATAAAGGCAAAGCCCATCCCGCAAGAGGTGGGCTTTTGTTTTGTACAACTGCTAAACTACTTGCAGGCACAGGAGTATAAAGTGATAAATATCATCTGTAATATTAGAATAGAGCGATACTTTTACTCTGTAGTTAAACCTCCAAACCTAACCTTTATGATGAAAAGAATATTAGTACCCACAGATTTTTCAGAAGAGGCACATCACGCATATGAAGTGGCCGTATCTGTTGCCCGTAAAGCAGGAACTGGCATCAAGCTGCTACACGTGGTGGAGAGTGTTTCTTATTCACCCAGCTTTAGTGCTACCGGCGATGTGCTCACCGGAAACAACATGCAGCAGGTGTATGTGCTGCAACTGATGGAGGCGATGAAGGTGCAGATGAATAAATTCTTAAAATCAGTAGATCACGAGGGAGTGCCTGTTGTGCAGGAACTGGATGTGGACAGACCAATCAGCAAAATCAAGAGAACAATAAAGGAAGACAACGTAGATTTGGTGGTGATGGGCTCAAAAGGCTCCAGCGGCTTAGACGAATTTTTGATCGGCTCTAACACAGAAAAGGTGGTGCGCACAGCAGAGTGTCCGGTACTAACTGTAAAGCACCGGCACCCGGATTTCAACGTGCGTGAAGTTGTGCTTGCCTCTGATTTTAAAAGAGAAGTAGGACATGCTATGGAGCGTTTTAAATCTTTTCAGGCTTTGTTCGGCGCCCGCTTGCACCTTGTTTACATCAACACGCCCGGTGCCTTTGAGTCGAGTGGCAACCTGTTTAGCAAGTTGGAAGACACTGCCAAGAAGTATAACCTGCAGAACTACAGCGTGAACATATACAATGATGTCATTGAAGAGGATGGCATCCTGCATTTTGCAAATGACATACGCGCTGACCTTATCATGATGGCGACCCACGGCAGAACCGGCCTGTCTCACCTGTTAAGCGGAAGTATTGCCGAAGACCTTGTCAACCATACTTCTATTCCGGTACTAACCTTTCAGTTGAAGTAGGCAGTGGGGCAGGAGTAGTAGCCTGAAGAGAAAAAACTTAACTGCCCCTGACTTCTCCTGAAACAAGGAGGGGAGTTGTACCTTACCAGGCCAGGTGCTGCCTCCCCGAAATGGGCAATTCCTAACCCATCATTCCGAATGGTTAATCATCCTTGCACGAAGTGCGGCGCCTTTTTATTCTTGCCCGGAAAAGGTAATTTTGTAGCAGCCCAAAGGCCAAAAGCATGAGCAAACACCCGGATATACGTTTCATCATTAACCCGACCTCTGGCCCAAAAAGTAAAGTGGATGTGGCAGCACGCATCAGGCTGCATCTCAACCACCAGAAGTACAGCCACGAGATTGTTTATACTGCTTATGCGGGCCATGCCCCGGAGCTTGCCAGGGAGGCAGCGGAAAAGGGATGTAAAACTGTGGTTGCTGTGGGGGGGGATGGTACCGTGAATGAAGTAGCACGCGGGCTTCTGCACACAGATACGGCTATGGCCATTCTTCCGAGAGGGTCTGGAAACGGTCTGGCGCGCCACCTGAAAGTTCCTATGGACCCGGAAGGCGCGCTGCGTGTACTGAATGAAGGGCATGTCACTGCCATAGACAGCGGCACCATAAACGACCACCCTTTTGTTACCACGGCGGGCATTGGCTTTGACGCCTACATCAGCTCTGTTTTTGCCGGAAGTAAAAAGCGGGGCTTGCAGAGCTATGTTGAACTGATTATGAAGGAGGTACGCAACTACAAGCACCTGCCTGTAAACGTGAGCATCAACGGGAGAGAGCTGGATACAGATTGCTTTGTCATGGCGTTTGCCAATGCTGCCCAATACGGTAACAACGCCTATATAGCCCCGGAAGCCGACATTGAGGATGGGCTCCTGGATGTTTGCCTGGTGCGAAGGCTGGACCTGATTAAAGCGCTAAACCTCAGCTACTGCATGCTTACCAACCAGCTGGCACATGCCGACAGTGCCGAGTACTTCAAGACAAAACACATAAAAGTAGAAACGGAAGAGCCGATGATGTTTCATGCGGATGGTGAGTATGTTGGGAAGGTGTCTGCGTTCGATGTGCATGTACAGCCTTTGTCATTGAGAGTGGTTATCCCAAAAAAAGAGTAAAGATGAAAGATAAAAACAAGAAAGGTCGCCAGGGAGTGGTCTACTCTACAAACTCTGATTTTAACTATGAGTACGACCAGGGGCAATTTGCAGAAACGCTGCCTCCTCAACAGCAAAACCTGAAGGTGATGCTGGATAAAAAGTCGAGGGGCGGAAAGCAGGTCACGCTGGTGGCTGGCTTTGTGGGAACAGAGGAGGACCTGAAAGAACTGGGCAAAATGCTGAAAAGCAAATGTGGGGTAGGCGGCTCTGCTAAAGATGGCGAAATCCTTATCCAAGGTGATTTCCGCGACAAAGCCTTGCAAGTACTACAGGCAGCCGGCTACAAAGTAAAAAAAGCGGGAGGCTAGGTTTAATTACGAATTCCGGGTAACGAATGGAGGGGAGTAATACAGCAAGTAGCTTTTGAAAGAAGTATAGCCTTTTACTGTTTTAGCTTTGCCTGTACATTGCCTGTTCCCATCAACACCACACACAGCGGCCACTCTCATAACCGAAAGGCAATTAGAGTGGCCTCGGGGTTCATATCCCTTTTCACTAAAAACAATTCGAAACCCGGAATTCTTAATTCCTAAAGGTGCTGTTGCACCTTTAGAAGGTCTTCGGGTGTATCAATGCCGATGGTTTCGAACTCGGTGAGGGCGGTGGTGATGCGGAAGCCGTGCTCCAGCCAGCGCAGTTGCTCCAGCGATTCAGCAAGTTCTAAGGCGGAAGGCGGCAGTTGCGTTATCTGCTCCAGTATGTCTGCCCGGTAGCCGTAAATGCCAATGTGCTTGTAGTAGGTATGTTGCTGATGCCAGATGTCGTGGGGCACGTTGCGGCAGTAGGGGATAGGCTGGCGGCTGAAGTATAAGGCCTCTTTGTTTTGGTTGATAACCACTTTGGGTGCGTTCACATTATGAAGCTCTTCAGGGAAATCTATTTTCTTTATGAGCGTGGCCAACTGTGTCTGTGGCTTTTGAAAGCAGGAAGATACTAAATCAATCTGCTCAGGCTTAATAAATGGCTCGTCCCCCTGAATGTTGATGATGTACTCGTAGGGAGCATTGTGCAACTGGTAGGCTTCGAAGCAGCGGTCGGTGCCGCTCTGGTGGTGTGCTGCCGTCATCACAGCCTTTCCCCCAAAACCTTCCACATGTTCCATTATGCGCTGGTCATCTGTAGCCACCAGCACTTCTGATAATCCGGACTTTTGTGCCTGCTCGTACACCCTCTGAATCATGCTTTTGCCTTTGATATCGGTGAGCGGTTTTCCCGGGAAGCGGGTGCTGGCATAGCGTGCCGGAATGATTCCTAAAACATCCATCTTGTCTCTGCTTTTGAACCTGCTACTGACGTAGTAGCTGCTCTCCAAATTTACAGAAACACTTGGTTTAATTCCGAATTATGCGAAGAAATCAGGAGCAAAGCCGGAGTAAAAGCATAGCTGCTTTCTTCATGAATGGTGCCATTACATTTACCTCAACTGGAAAATATTACGGATAGGCATGCTGCTTTGGCTTAATTGCAGGAATCCAGCAGCAGGAGGGAAGAAAAGGTAGAAAGCAGAGGATGAATTCTCCTCTTATAGGTCTTTTGCGCTTTTATCTGCAGTGCCTGTTTTTGAGGAAAATGTAGCGTCAGACTAACCGGAAGGTATCAGAACGAATCCTAAAGCGGCGTTATGGAAATGACACGAACGGCATCCATAATGCGGGGCTGGGGCAACATACCGCAGCGGCGGTCAATCTGTTCCTGCAGCCTTACAAACTCCAGCTGCACCCGTGTGCTATCGCTGCTTTTGAAAGCATCATCAATGGCGGCTTCATTGGCTGGTAAATATTTCTTTCCGTCTATCATCACTTCAAAGCCGCACCCATCTGCGGCTACTTCCCCTGTCCAAAGCAGGGTGGCCGTAGCCGTCTCATGGTCATTTCCGGCCTGCGTCTGGCAGCTTCCCAGGGATGCTGCAACAGCGGTAACCAGCGTAATTCTGAGCAGGTTAAATTTCATGGAAAAGAACCATAGGTTATCGTCAGAACCGGTGTTAGCTAACCTTCTTTACCCGAAGCGAAAAGGTACTGTGGTCAATCACCTGCACTGCTTCTCCCTTTTCTATAAAACCATCGCGCGCCTGGGCATCATACAAGGTGTCGTCAATCATCACCCGGCCGGTGGGTGTCATGCGTGTGTGGGCAAAGCCTGTTTTGCCCACCAGGTGCTCCGCAGTGCTGGCAGAGCGGTAGCCTTCTTTGCTGTGGAAGCTGTTCTTGAGTACCACCCGGTCCATGGCAGTGCTGCTGACAAGCCTGTTCCAACTGAGCGCAATGAGTATTCCCGCGCCAACAATGCCCAACACCACTGAAATGAGACTCTTCATCAGGTTATCAGAGGGCACAAACGTAAAGTCGAAGTTGTAGTTGTTCAGCATCATCAGCACCAGGGAGCACACGACCAGCAGGATACCACTGATGCCCGTAACACCAAAGCCAGGAATCACGAAGACTTCCAGCATTATCAGAATGAAGCCAGCTACAAACATCAGGATCTCCCAGTTCTCTGCCAGCCCGGTTAAGTAATAGGGCACAAGGTAAAAAAGGCCGGCTACAATAGCGGCTAACAGTGGAAAGCCGATGCCCGGCGTCTGTAACTCAAAGTAAAGGCCTCCTACAATAATCAAAAGCAGGATACCGCTGATGAAGGGATTGAGGAAAAAAGAAATGATATCATCGGTAACACTGGTCTCGTAGTAAATGACCTCGGCATTCATTAAGTTCAGTTCTGCCAGAACACCTTCCACATCTGTGGCCACCCCATCGCAGAAATCATACTTCAACGCCTCTGTTGTACTTAACGTGAGCACCTGACCCGCAGAGAGCGTACTGTCAACACTGGGCTCTACCATCGCTTCTGCCATGTGCGGATCGCGGTTGTTGGCTTCAGCTGTCGCGCGCATAATGGAGCGCATGTAGCTCTGGTATTTGCCCGGGGCTGCCTGTCCGTCAGCACCCACTACCGTGGCGGCACCTATGCTGGACCCTGGCGACATGTAAATGCTGTCGCAGGCAAGTGAAATTAGGGCGCCTGCTGAGGCGGCATTGTTATCGATGAAGGCATACACAGGCTTCGGATAATTCAGGATGCGTTTCCTGATTTCGTCTGCGTCCTGCAACGCACCGCCGAAAGTGTCCATTACCAGCAGCACATGATCTGCGTCCACCTCTGTCGCTCTCTCCAGAGCCATTTTGGTATAGCGGTTGGTACGAGGGTCTATCTCCGCCTTTACTTCCATCACGAATACCTTCGGCTTGCTGGTTTGAGCAGATGTAAACAGCGGCAGCATAAAAAAGCAGAGTAGCAGATACGTGCCCAGGAAATGCTCATGCTTTGGAATGGTTTTCATAAATTAGGGGCTGTTGATGTCCGATAATGGAGATAAGATACTAAAATTTAACGGCATATTCTTCCGCTACAGTTTAAATACGATTTTGGCGCTGCAGTGTGGCGCATCCGCCTCGATACTGCTGCCAGCCTGCTGGCACTGGAAGTGCGCGATGCTGATCTGTTGCTGGCCTCCTTCTATACCTTGGATGCCTCTGTTTTCAGCTTAAAGCAGCTGCCCCTGCCACAGGTTCAGAACTGGTGGCAGGGGCTGGAGGATGCACAAGAGGGCATTCTTTTCCTGCACGGATACGGCGACCGCAAGATAGGGCAGCACAAAGGCATCAAGGCTATTGCTGCTGACACAGGGGATGTACTGTGGGAGACGTCTGAGCTTGCTTTCTATGGCTTCTCTGCAGCTGGAATACTGGCTTATCCCGCCGCTGCACCCGATACGCCCTTTCAGGAGCTGCAGCTGCATACCGGCAGAACACTTAAAACAGCCGTTCCGCAACTGCAGGCAGCAGAAGAAGTGTCTGGCTTTAGCAACAACCGCTTCAGCGATACTGTTTTTCCGGCGCTCTACCTTAAAGGAGAACCTTACTACGACGATTTAAAGGACTTTCTGAAAACGCAGTTGAACACAGAAGCAGTAAAAGGCATTGAGTATGCCGAAACGGAGGCGGCACTGGTCATTAGCTATTATGAACAGGAAGCCGGCGACACTTTGAAAAATTATATTGCTGTGTTTGACCTGGAGGGAAATTTAAGGTTAAAAGAGCAACTCGCAGACGGATTAAGTGGCATTGGTTCGGATACTTTTTTTATCTTTATGCACGATTTATACTTTATTCGGAATAAAGTCCTTTTAGAGGTACATCGACTTTCAGCCAAGTAGATTTTAGCCATGGTACGAACTTTTTTCACCGCCCTCTTAGTAGCACCCCTTCTCTCGTTTTCAGCCAACGCCCTCGATGTGTCGGTTGTTCGTGATTCTATAGGTGTGGAGCGCAAAAATGGGAAGCTCTTTGTGCAGCACAAAGTAGACCCGAAAGAAACCCTTTATGCACTTTCCAGGAAGTACAGCGTGCCGGTTTCTCAAATAGTAGAAGCAAACCCAACCGTTGAAACGACCATCAAGATTGGTGAAGTCGTTTTGATTCCCCGCAAGTCCTTTCCATCTAATGCTGTAGCATCAGCTGCAAAGGCAACGCCGGCTGCCCCTGCTGCCAGCAGCCGCACCTATACGGTGAACGAGGGAGGGAATAAAATACATACGGTAGAGCCACGACAGACGCTTTATTCCATCTCCAAGATGCATGGCGTGGGCGTGGAAGATATCAAACGCTGGAACAATCTGCCGGATAACAGCATTAGCGTTGGCTCCAAGCTTATAGTAGGAAAAGGTGCAGCGCAGGCAACGAAGCAGCCGGTATACATGCCTGAAGCAGATGATGAGATGGTGCAGGCAAAATCTACTGAGACGGTAACTACACCTGTTACCACCACAGCCTCCTCTGGTATTTCAGCGCCTGCTCCGGTTACAACGGCCGCTACAGCACCAGCAGTAGCAGAGGAAGACGCTGAAGAAAGTGCCTCTGGCGTAAAAAAAATAGTAGAAAGTGGTATGGCCGAAATGATCGATCCGAAGGCAGATACCAACAAGTACCTGGCCCTTCATAAGACTGCGCCTGTAGGCACGATTATGCAGGTGAAGAACGCCATGAACGGACAGGTTGTATATGTGCGCGTAATTGGCAAACTACCAGAGACAGGAGCAAACGATAAAGTCGTTGTGCGCATCTCCAAGAAGGCCTATCAGAAGCTCGGAGCCCTCGACTCCAGGTTCAGGGTAGATGTATCCTACATGCCGTAGTTATCACGAGCATAGCCTAAAGCAGCAGGGCCTGTGTATTCAATTACACAGGGCCCTGCTGCTTTTACAGGTACAAGTACCAGACACCATTCTAAAATTCCACCACTGCATGACAAAGCAAAAGTATTTCTTCTATACACACTGCAGAATCTGTCAGCACGAAGTGAATGAGTTTCCAGTCTTTGGGTTGAGCGCCTTTGGAGATTTTTGGTGCCGCTCGCGCGGCAGCGCCCTGGCGCAAAAAACTCCCAGCGCGATGCCCAAAGACGAGGCCTCTCGGCCTAGAGAGCACAAGACAGATAAAATGAAACTATAGGTGAGAAGGCACTGGATAAGCCGTAGCTACGGCAGATTCATGTGATATTAAAACATAACTTATACCCATTCCTAGCACCTTTAACGAGGAACACATACATATGTCAGGGCTGCATTGTTATTCAACTATCATCGCACGCGCTCTATAAGTGTGAGCTTTTTTATGCCGCTGGTCAAGTCGAGTTACAAACTCGACATCATTCCAAGACACAAGTTGGAAAACTTGCGCAATTAAAAGCAGGGGGCAAGTAATCCTGTTGACAGCAAAACGAAAAAGGCGGCCCTTCAGAAGCCGCCTTTACCTATATCTATAGATGCTGTTTTAGTCCTCCTTTGTATCGTAAGCCCACTTCAGGTAAATAGAACCCCATGTAAAGCCACCACCGAAAGCTGCGAGAATAATATTATCCCCTTTCTTCATCTGGCTTTCATACTCCCACAGGCAAAGTGGAATAGTGCCGCTGGTCGTGTTGCCGTATTTGTGGATGTTCAGCATGACTTTATCGTTGTTCAGGCCCATGCGGTTAGCGGTAGCCTCAATAATGCGCTTATTTGCCTGGTGCGGCACCAGCCAGGCCACGTCGTCTCCTGTTAGGTTATTGCGTTCCATAACTTCTGCAGATACATCTGCCATGCCTTTAACAGCAAACTTAAATACCTGCTGCCCCTCCTGAAAGGCAAAATGCTCCCGTGCCTCTACTGTTTCGTGGGTGGCAGGTCTGCGGCTGCCGCCTGCTTTCATGTGCAGGAAGGGGGCTCCGGTGCCATCAGACTTCAGCACCTGGTCCTGTATGCCCAGACCCTCTGTATTTGGTTCCAGTAGCACAGCGCCACCGCCGTCGCCAAAAATAATGCAGGTTGCTCTGTCAGTGTAATCCACGATGGAGGACATTTTATCAGCCCCAACAATCACCACTTTTTTATACTGGCCAGACTCCACAAATTTAGCACCGGTGGCCAGGGCAAACAGGAAGCCTGAGCAGGCTGCCTGCAGATCGTAACCGAAGGCGTTCACTGCGCCCACTTCAGCTGTGATGAGGTTGGCTGTTGCCGGGAACACCATGTCCGGGGTTGTCGTGGCACAAATCAGCATGTCAACATCTTCAGGATTGGTATTCGTTTTCCTGAGCAATTCTTTTACTGCCGGTACGGCTATCTGGGAGGTGCCCATGTCTTCACCTTTCAGAATCCGTCTCTCTTTTATGCCAGTGCGGGATGTTATCCATTCATCATTCGTCTCGACGTATGTCTCAAGTTCTTTGTTGGTGAGCACATATTCCGGGACGTAGCCACTCACGCCTGTTATAGCAGCAGTAATTTTAGTCATTTCTGATTATTCTTATGGTAATGATGATTAAGGGGGGCAATTTAACTAAAAAAAATTGGCATAAACTGCCAGTTTCTTAAAAAGAATCACCGATACAGATTATGCCAGCTTTATAATGTAAATCACGCTGCAGGAGGTGATCTTAATTGCTATAGTTTTTCTTAAACCGTTCTGAAAGATTTGATGCTGCCATCTTCTGGGCCTGCAGGATCATATTGCACACAGCTCTCGGGCTGGATACACCATGGCCTATCACCGCATTTCCGTTTATACCCAGAATAGGGCTTCCGCCGGCAGCTTCGTAGTTGAACTTGTCGAAGAAGGGGTCTTCTATCCCTTTCTTGCTCAGGATATCGTAAAGCGACTCTGCCATTTTCAGGATAATGTTTCCTGTGTAGCCGTCGCACACAATTACATCTGCTTTATCATTGAAAAGGTCACGTCCTTCGATGTTACCTATAAAGTTGATGTTCCTGTTCACCTTCAGGCGCTGGTGAGCGGCCTGTGTGTTCACGGTGCCTTTGCCTTCCTCTTCTCCAAGGTTCATCAGGCCAACCTTCGGCTTCTTTATATCAAGCACATGCTCAGCATAAAGAGAACCCAACTCACCGAACTGCTCCAGTACCTCCGGCTTGCAGTCGGCATTAGCTCCAACATCCAGTATCACACCAAGGCCTCCGCTCAGCTTCGGAACAAAGCTTGCAATGGATGGTCTCAGTACACCTTCAACCGCTTTAACGCTGAACATGGCACCCACCAGCATGGCACCCGTGTTGCCGGCACTGCAGAAAGCATCTGCTTTGTGAGCCTTTAACAAGCCGTAACCAACCGCGATGCTGGAGTCAGGCTTCTGTGTCAGTGCTTTGGTAGGGTGCTCACCCATGTCAATTACCTGGGAAGCATGCATCACCGAGATGCTGCTGCCTGTGTAACCGTTTTCTTTGAGCTGCGAATGAATAACGTCTTCCTTACCAATGAGCAGGATAACCTCATCATTTTTTAGCTCCTGCGCAGCCATTATGGCACCCTTGACAATAGCCTCAGGTGCAAAATCGCCGCCCATGGCGTCTAAAGCGATTCTCATTTACAGGGAGTGTTTGGGGATTATACAGAACTAAAACTAAAGCAGGCTAAACTTACTGCGCGTTAGCTGTATAATTTTTGATTGCCAGCTTGCCTTTGTGGTACAGGTCGCCTTCTACCACATAAGCGTGGTGGTACAGGTGAGGAGTATCCGTAGTCGGGCAAAGGGCAATGGCTTTCTCAGAGAGTTTGTAATGCGTTCTTCTCTTGTCTCTTCTGGTCTTCGAAATCTTATGTTTAGGATGTGCCATTTGTTGTTAGTAATTAACGTGTGTTTATTTTATACTTCTTAAATTCATTAATTCAGGTTCCGGAGGGCATCCCAGCGCGGGTCAACATCCTCGTCGTCATCGTCATCCTCATCGCTTTCTGTCGTGTTGCGGGAGGAGTAAATCAGGATATCTCCCTGCTTATCGTCCTCTTCGTCCGTTTCCTCCACAAAGCGCGGGTGCAGCTTCTTCATCGGCACAGCCAGCCCAATGTAGTCATACAGGTGCTGCGCAATGTTGATGGACTGCGTGTTTGACGTTATCTGCCACAGATCATCATCAAGTTCGGCGTTTTCATCACCGTATTTGATGCGGAATGTGCCCTGTACATCAATCGGATAATCAAATTCATCCAGGCTTCTGTCGCAGGTAAGGCGAACTTGCCCTTTAATATCGATGTGGAAAGTCAGCATAGACTCTGTCTTATCCAACTCCACATGTGCAATTAAGTTGCCGCCCAGGATGAGGTCTCTTCCAAAAAGATCGAAGAAGGAATCATCCAGTTCAAACTCATACAAGTGCGTCTTGTTGCTGAGTTTGGCAATGCCGATTTCGTAGTCTCTTTCCTTTTTCACACTCGACTTTTTATTGCAAGACGCAAAATTAGAACATATTTCTGAGAAATAAAATATTCTGTCCTATTTATACTGCCGGCATTGCCGCCGCCTGGCGCTTTCTGATAATGTCGTAGGCCAGAAACAGCGCTTCCCTGAAAGAGGTTTCACTGGCAGTGTGCTTTGCAGCAATGTCATAGGCAGTACCATGGTCCGGGGAGGTGCGCACAATCGGCAAACCGGCTGTATAGTTCACCCCACTCTCAAAGGCCAGCGTCTTGAACGGAATAAGTCCCTGGTCGTGGTACATGGCCAGTACAGCATCCACCTGCTGGAACTGGCGCATTCCGAAAAAGCCGTCGGCAGGGTAGGGGCCAAACACCAGGTACCCGCGGTCTTTCATGTGCAGCACAGCAGGGCGAATGATCTCTACTTCCTCGCACCCCAGCAGGCCCTGCTCCCCGGCATGCGGGTTGAGCCCAAGAACAGCGATGCGGGGCTTCAAAATGCCGAAGTCCTTCTGCAGGGAGTCCAGCAGAATGGTCATTTTCCTGATCAGGAGTTCTTCCGTTAGCTTGGCAGAGACGTCTTTCACAGGCATATGGCCCGTTACGGTGGCTACCCGCAGGCCTTCGCTCACGAGCAGCATCAGGCTCTCGGGAGCATCAAAGTATGATGTCAGGAACTCGGTATGCCCCGGAAAGCGGAAATCTTCTGACTGAATGTTGTCTTTATTTATAGGAGCTGTTACAAGTCCGTCCAGCAGTCCGGCTTTCAAATCCCTGCAGGCTGCCTGCAGGGAGTCTAAGGAAGCCTTGCCTGATGCAGGTGTCGGATTGCCCGGTGTTACCTCCAGTTCGTGCTCCCAGCAGGCAATGGCGTTCACCTTGCGGGGCACCAATGCCTGCGCCGAGTCCACTTGCTGAAACTGAAAGTGGTCTTCCCGAAGGCCTTCCTTTACCTGTTTCAGCAGGTCAGCTGAAGCGTATATAACAGGAGTGCAAAAGTTGAGGATGCGTTGATCTGCAAGGGTTTTAATCACAACCTCTGGCCCGATGCCGTTGGTGTCGCCGATGCTGATACCGAGTTTTATCTTAAATCTATTATCCATTGTGTCGTTATCGAGCCAGTGCGCTTAGGTAATTGTAAACCAGGCGTACACCTGAACCAGTGGCCAGTTTGCCGCGGTAGGAGTCTTCGCTGTGCAGGTAAGCTGTGCCCGCAATATCAAAATGCACCCAAGGATAGGAGGTGAAGGACTCCAGGAACTTGCCAGCCGTTATGTGCCCTGCGTCCGCACCGCCCAGGTTTTTTAGATCGGCTATGTCAGACTCCAGTTGCTTCTTGTATTCATCCCACAGCGGGAATTCTACTGTGCGTTCGTATACGTTGTCTCCAGCCTGTTTCAAAGCGGCCATCACCTCGTCGGCTGCTGTGCCCATCACCACTAATCCCTCTTTGCCTACAGCACGCATGGCGGAGCCTGTCAGGGTAGCGAAGTCAATTACCAGTTCCGGATCATATTTCCTGGCAAAGCTCAGGGCATCGGCCAGTATCAGGCGGCCCTCGGCATCGGTGTTCAGCACTTCCACTGTCATGCCGTTATGCATCGTAATCACATCGCCAGGTGCCACCGCATTGCCACCCGGGCGGTTGTCGGTAGCGGGTATAAGGCATATCACGTGCAGCGGAAGCTTGTTTTTGGCTATAGCATAGAGAATTCCTGTAACGGCGGCGGCCCCGGCCATGTCAGACTTCATGTAATCCATGGAGTTTGGTGTCGGCTTCAGACTTAAGCCGCCTGTATCGTAAACAACACCTTTTCCAACCAGTACATAAGGCTTGCTGTTCTTCGCGTTCTCCGGCTTATATTCCAGTATGTTGAATGTAGCAGGTTCCTCGCTTCCCTGGTTCACGGCAATTAACCCTCCCATTTTCAGCGACTGGATTTTGATGAGATCCAATACCTGTGTTGTGAAGCCTGCCTCCTGACCTAAGGCATCCAGCTCTTCGCTCAGCTGTGTGGCAGTTTGGTGGCTGTGTGGCTCATTTACGAGGTCGCGCACTTTATATACTGCTTCCAGTACAGTAGACAGTTCCTGTACGGCCTGCTCACTTACTTTTTCATCTGCAACCGTAATGGTTTGAACCGGGCTGGGTTTGGCGTCTTTTGTTTTATGCTTCTGAAACTGGTAGTTACTCAGGTACAGGCCTTCTGCCAGGTACAGGCTTGCTTCAGTTTCAGTTTTATCCAGAACAGTGATGTGGGCTGTTTTGTCGTTTTTAAGTTGCTTGAGCAGGGCATGACCTGACTGGCGCAGCTTTTCATTTTTTAAGGACTCTGTTTTGCCGTCAGGTGCCAATACCACGTATATGCGGTGCGAGTAGCGGTTCAGGGAGATTAAATTTGCCTCCTGCTCCACCTGCTGTTGTACATACTGCTGCTCTTCCGGCTGCAGTTCTGACAGTTGGGCTATCATGTCTTTGGTTACAATAATAGCCAGATCAGTATTATTACGTAAGCTTGTATCGTATTTCAGTTGTGTTGGCATCTGTCGTTTGTATCTTTGAGCCTGCAATATAGTAAGTATAATACGTAAACCGAAAACCTGCTGCTGCTGCTGATTTGTAGCTGACATACATTTTTGACATAACGCAATTGAGCCAGGAAGTATATTTTTGAGTTCGAATCCTTAAAAAAGCACCACTTGAGCAAAGTAAGTCCAAAGAAGCACCTGGGCCAGCATTTCCTGGTAGACCAAAACATAGCGGTAAAGATTGTAGACCAGCTGATACTGCCCCATGAGGTGAAGGATGTGCTGGAGATAGGGCCGGGAATGGGTGTGCTCACGCAGTACCTTTTGCAGCACCCGGAGTACCGCACCACCGTGCTGGACATTGACCGAGAATCCATTGCTTACCTGCAGGAGCATTTCCCGGTGCTGGGAGACCGCATCATCTCTGCCGACTTCCTGAAGACAGACCTGAGCAGCCTGTTCCCGGGCAGGTTCGCCATCATCGGAAATTTTCCTTATAACATCTCCAGCCAGATATTCTTCAAGGTGCTGGAGCACCGCGATGTGGTGCCGGAAGTGGTGTGTATGATTCAGAAGGAGGTGGCAGAGCGGCTGGCCTCGCCCCCGGGGTCTAAGGCTTACGGTATACTGAGTGTACTGCTGCAGGCTTTTTATACGATAGATTACAAGTTCACTGTGCACGAGCATGTGTTCCACCCACCGCCAAAAGTAAAATCGGCTGTTATCAGCCTGGTACGGAATGAGGTGGAGCGGCTGGATTGCAATGAAGTGCTGTTTAAGCAAGTGGTAAAGCTGGGCTTCGGTACGCGGCGCAAAACGCTGCGCAACTCTCTCCGCAGTTTTAACCTTCCTCCGGAGGTAACCGCACAGCCTGTTTTCGACAAGCGGGCAGAGCAGCTTTCTGTAGCTGATTTTGTGGCCCTAACGCAACTAGTAGAGCAGAATACCTAACACAATGCAGCAGGTAGAGATTACGCGCGAGTACATTGAAGAGGTGGAGGAGGCTATCGAACGAAAAGATAGCGACTTTATTCTGGGCACCATGGCCGAGATGCATCCGGCCGACATCACCACCGTGCTCTATGAGCTGGATACAAACGAGTCGAAGTACGTGATGGACCTGCTGCCCCCAGAGGTGGGGGCCGAAATCCTCAGCGACCTCGATTACGACATCCGCACAGACTTCCTGGGACACTTTACAAGTGCTGAAATAGCCCGCTACATAAACCTGATGGACTCCGACGATGCGGTGGACATTCTGAACGAGCAGTCGGTGCAGACGCGGGAGGAAGTGATTGCCCTGCTGGACAACGAAGAGAAGGCCGAGCACATCCTGGACCTGCTGCACTACGAGGAAGACTGCGCGGGTGGCCTGATGGGAAAGGAGCTTATTAAAGTAAACCTGAACTGGCGCGTGCGGCATTGTATCGAGGAGATTCGCAGGCAGGCCGAAAACGTGGAGCGCATTTACACTGTGTACGTTACTGAAAATCGCGACAAACTGGTAGGGCGGGTGAGCGTGAAGCGACTGCTGCTTTCCCCGGACGACACACCTGTAAGAGAAATCTATAACCCGGACGTTATTTCGATAGAGTCTTTCCGAGACGAAAGCGAGGTGGTGAACGTGATGCAGCGTTATGACCTGGAGGCAATACCTGTGGTGAACATTCAGGGACGCTTGTTAGGCCGTATCACGATTGACGACGTGGTAGACGTGATGCAGGAGCAGGCAGAGCTGAGTCGCCAGCTGATGACGGGTATCACAGAGAACGTGGAAGAGGACGACAGCGTGTTACGCATTTCCCGTTCACGCCTGCCTTGGCTCATTATCGGCATGGTGGGCGGTCTGCTGGCAGCACAGTTTATGGGTGTGTTTGAGGCCGATATTGCCATACTGCCTGCCCTGGCTCTTTTTGTACCGCTCATTACAGCAACAGGCGGAAACGTGGGTATACAGTCTTCGTCCATCATCATCCAAACGCTTTCGTCTAACACGGTCATATTCGAGAATTTTGCGCAGCGAATACTAAAGCTGGTGCTGGTCGCGCTACTCAATGCCCTTATTATCTCCATACTCGTTTTTGCCTTTTCCTACCTTTTCCGGCATGAACTGAAGTTGTCCCTGGTGGTGTCAGTAGCACTTTTCTCCGTAGTGATACTGGCCTCCCTGATGGGTACTATTACACCAATGATCCTGGACAAGTTCGGCATTAACCCAGCCGTGGCGGCAGGCCCTTTTATCACCACCGCCAACGACCTGTTGGGGCTTGCCATCTACTTTGGAGTTGCGCACATGCTGTATAGTCTGTAGGAGCAGAATGTTTATAAGAACCCATGTGCGGAGTAGCAGCAGCTGATATAAGAGAAATGCTTAGATGTCTTCTGCACCAGAGAAGAGGGAGAGGCTTTCTTCCTGCCAACTATAATTGGGGTACTTTACCTGGTCTGCCTAAGGCTGGTCAGGCTCTTCCAGCTAACCGGAACTTGGTATCTTCCCTGAGAGCATATAAATTACAGCCGAATCAAACTATACTCGTTGTTATATGGCTTCACCCGCTACGCAAATACTGATCATCGACGAAATTCACCCCAGCATTTTTCCACTGCTGGAACGCATTGGAGCCGAGGCGGATTACAGGCCTGATATCAAACCGGCTGACGTTCGGGAAGCTTTAGCGGGTTTCGACGGTTTGATTCTTCGGAGCAAAATGCACATCACAGCCGGTAACCTGGAACTGGCAGGTCAGCTGAAGTTTGTAGCAAGGGCAGGGGCAGGCGTTGATAACATAGACGCACAGGCGCTGCAGGAGCGGGGCATTGCCCTGCTGGGGGCAAACGAGGGAAACCGGCAGGCGGTGGGGGAGTTTACGCTAGGGTTGCTTCTGTCGCTGGTGCGGAACATTAGCCGCAGCGACAAGCAGGTGCGGGAGAAGGTATGGCTGCGGGAGGAGAACAGGGGCGAAGAAGTGAGCGGTAAGACAGTAGGCATTATCGGGTATGGCAATATGGGGCAGAGCTTTGCCCGTGTGCTAGGTGGCTTTGGCTGCCGCATCCTGGCTTACGACCGGTTTGCACCTGATAACGTTTGTGCCCCTGTGCAGCGTGCCTCTTTAGAAGACATACAGGCCGAAGCAGATATTGTGAGCCTGCACATACCCTACATACCAGAAAACCTCAGCTTAGCCGATGTTTCCTTCTTCAGTGGCTTCCGGAAGCCAATCTGGTTCCTGAACACCTCCCGTGGAGACGTGGTGGACCAGGCAGCACTTGTGGAGCACCTGAAGTCCGGTAAAATAAAAGGAGCTGCCCTCGATGTGCTGGAAAACGAAAAGCTGCAGACGCTTACCGCTTCCCAGCAGGAGAACTTCAGTTACCTGGCTGCTGCTGCCAATGTTATACTCTCACCACATATTGCCGGCTGGACGCATGAGTCTTACATCAAAATAAACGAGGTGCTGGTGGAGAAAATCAAAGCATTGGTTGCCGGTTTTTAGTTTTTGATTGCCGGGACTGTTTGTTACGGGAGGGATGGAGCAAAGCATGCCAAAGACAACACGAAGTTTCGATACAGAATCTATTGCACCATCTAAACATATAACTTAACAACCAACAACCAACAACCAACAACCAACAACCAGCAACCAACAACCAACAATAATTTTAGCCCCTTGCTACTTGTGTTCCAAATTTTGTATATTTGCTAAACAGCGAGCCTTTGGGAGTTGCCCATGGCTATATTGTCGGATTAATTCAAAACGTATGTTATACGTTGTCGGCTGTGCATTACACGATGCCTGCCGCCACGAAGATTAATTAAAGAAACTTAAATAGTTGGCAAAAAGAACGGTTATGCAGGCCATAACCGTTCTTTTTGCTTTTGTGTTTTAAACGTTAGAACTACTATGAGCAAGATTTCCTATTACACAGCAGAGGGTTTGCAGAAACTGAAAGACGAACTGGCTGAGCTCAAAACAAAAGGCCGTTCAGAGGTGGCGCGGCAGCTGGCTGAAGCGCGCGACAAAGGTGATTTGAGTGAGAATGCGGAGTACGATGCCGCAAAAGATGCACAGGGCCACCTCGAGCTGAAGATTGCCAAAATGGAAGAGATTGTCGGTAACGCCCGCCTGATTGACGAGTCAAACCTGGACTCCAGCAAAGCGCTGATCCTGTCGAAGGTGAAGCTGAAGAACCTGAAGAACAACATGGTGGTAGATTATATCCTGGTGGCGGAAGAAGAGGCGAACCTGGCGGCAGGCAAAATCTCTGTAAAGTCGCCCATCGGAAAAGGCCTGCTGGGTAAGTCGGTGGGCGATGTAGCCGAGATTACGGTGCCTGCCGGTAAAATTGAGTTTAAAATATTAGAGATAAGCCGCTAAGCCATGGAAACTTCGATATTCACAAAGATTGTGAACGGCGAGATTCCTGCTTATAAAATAGCAGAAGACGACCGCTACCTCGCCTTCTTAGATGTGTTCCCTACTACCAAAGGCCATACACTGGTAATACCGAAGCAACAGATTAACTACCTCTTCGACCTGGAAGATGACCTGTACCTTGGCCTGATGGCTTTTGCCAAAAAAGTGGCAGTTGCTGTTGAAAAGGCCGTTCCCTGCAAACGAATCGGAGTAGCGGTGGTAGGCCTGGAGGTGCCGCACGCACATGTACACCTTATCCCGCTGAACAGCATGCAGGACATGAACTTTGCCAATAAGCAGAAGTTCACCAAGGAAGAGTTTGAGGAAACAGCAGAAAAAATTAAAGCTGCCTACAAAGGCTGATGGCCGACGTGTAATAAAAGCATATAGTCAGAATAGTTAACTACAGCTGATGTTTGCTTTCAACAACAGTTTTCTGAGACAGCCAGGTAGTTTTACGAATTTGAGAGTATTACAGACGCAAGTCCCTAAAAGAGAAAGGGCTGGCATGTAACTACATGCCAGCCCTTTCTCTTTTATATGCTGAACCATTACTGTTCCTGCGGCTGCTGTATTTGCTGCGGCTGTATCTGTTGCTGTTCCTGTAGCTCTTCCAGCTGTTTGGCTTCCTCCTTTGCTCTTTTCCTGAAGAAGCCCCTGAACAGGATGTTGCTCTGGAGCGCCTCCATGTTCTCGTCGAACTTCTCTGTGCTGGTCTCCAGATTCTGAAGCGTGCCTTTCAGGTTGCGGGCAAATTCCTCATCGCTAAGCAAAACACCGACGGCATTGTTTTCATTATTGAGCTTGGTGCTTGTTTCGCGGAGGTTATCTGCCAGGGCTGCTGCTGAGGTAGTCGCTTCCTCTAATTGTGCCATAGACCTTCTGAGCTGGCTATAGACGGTTGTATCTGTGAGTAAGTTATCTGCCAGGCCACCAGAGGTGTTCAATTTAGAAGTGAATTGCGTCAGTTCCCTAGATGCACCAACTGCGTTTCGGGAGGTCTGCTGCAGGTTATTAACCATCGCTTCAAAATCATTTGCCATGGTAGAGTCTGTCAGCAGTTTGCCGATGGTGCCCTGCCCCTGCACGAGCCTGGAAGTCAGTTGCTTCAGGTCACCTGTAATTTCCACCAGGTTCTCATTGTTCCGCTGCAGCGTTTCCATCAGGTCATCGGTGTCGAGCGGGTTCACTGCCAGAATCCTATCGCCATCTTCTACAGGGGGCGCCTCCAGCGTTCCTCCTTCAATCACGATGGTCTTGTTTCCGATAAAGCTTTCAGAGCTGATCCTGGCAACGGCGTTTTTACGGATATATTTTTGTGCGCTTTCCTCCACGTTGATGGTTACCAGCACCTGTGCCTCGTCAAACAACTGTATTCTTTTAACGGTACCTACCTTCACGCCGGAGAACCACACGTTGTTTCCTGCCTTCAGTCCCCCTACATCATCGAACACAGCATTGAGGGAAATAGAACTGATAAAACGCTTTTGCTGACCAGCCAGTGTGAAAATAGCGGTTACCAAAATCACGATACCCAGGAACACGAAAATTCCTACTATGATAGAACGTTTATTATCTGCAGTGCTCATTTATTCTGAAAAGTTGTAATTGTAAAATGCTTGAACTCGCTCGTCATCTGTAGCGAAAACCTCCTCAAAGGTACCTTCCCGCTTAAACTCCCCGTCCAGCAGCATCACCAGGCGGTCGCCTACCGCCCGGGCACAGGTAAGGTCGTGTGTAATAATAATGGAGGAGGTGTTAAACCGCCGTTGCACCTCGTTTATCAGGTTATTGATCTCTATGCACGTAATAGGGTCGAGGCCTGCTGTGGGCTCATCATATAGCATGATGTCTGGCCGCAGGATAAGGGTGCGGGCGATGCCTATGCGCTTGCGCTGCCCGCCTGATAGCTCAGAGGGCATCTGGTTGATAGCCTTTCTTAGTCCTACCGCATCCAGTACCACATCGATTAGTTTGTCTCTTTCAGCCAGGCCCATGCCTTTTGCATGCCGTACCAGGGGGAATTCGAGATTCTCCTTCACAGTCATGCTATCGTACAGGGCGCTGTTCTGGAAGGAGAAACCGATCTTTAGCCGCAGTGCATCCATTTCTTTGGGTGTGATGCAGCAGACATCCTGCCCAAGCACATTCACTTCCCCGGAGTCTGCACGCAACAAACCTGAAATGATCTTTATCAATACCGACTTACCTGTTCCGGAACGGCCCAGCACGACCAGGTTTTCGCCTTTGTACAGATCCAGGTCAACCCCTCTCAGAATCACGTTATCGTCGAAGGCTTTCTCAAGCCCCTTTATAGAGATAACCTTCTTGCTTCTGTCGATATTTGGATTTAGTTCTTTCTCTGTCATAGTCTATATGCCCCGAATAGCATTAATTACCTGCATCACCAGAAGCTCTTCTATAAAGAGGAGGAACATGGCTGTAACCACTGAGGTGTTGGCGGCCTTTCCTACGCCTTCTGTCCCTTTGGAGGAGTAAAAGCCTTTGTAGCAACCCACCATGCCGATGGTGTACCCGAACAAAACTGATTTCACAGAAGAAGCAATGATGTCAAGGAACGTAACGGCATCGAACACCTGGGTGAAGAAAGTGGTAATGGTTGTTTGCTCGTTCTGGTGCACGTTTAGGTAGCCGCCCAACAACGAGACCAGCGTGGTATACATTGTCAAGGCCGGGATCATGAAGGTGGTAGCAAGCACACGTGTTACTACCAGAAACTTAAAGGGATTGGTGGCCGATACCTCCATAGCATCTATCTGCTCTGTAACGCGCATAGAGCCTAACTCGGCCCCTATACTGGAGCCGACGCGGCCTGCAGCAATAATGGCGGTAACCAGCGGGCCCATGGCTCGCACAATTGCCACAGAAATAAGGGCAGGTAACAAGGAGGTTGCCCCAAAGTCTGCAAGGGATGGCCGGGACTGGTTTGTGAATACAATGCCTATGATGAATCCGGTGATTGAAATGAGCGGGAGTGAACGGACCCCAACTTCATAGCATTGCTTGATGACTTCTCTGAACTCATACGGCGGGAAGAGTACTTCCCTGAAAAAGCGGGCATTGAAAGCCCAGATCTGGTACAGATTCAGAAAGAAGCGGTCTACTCTTCTTGAAACGAAGTAGCGGCGCGTTCGGGTGCTGGTATCTGTCTTCTTATCTCTTTGATCCATTAGCTGTTTAATGATGGCCGTTTTTATCAGTAATAAAACCGGTAACAACAGGCTTCATCTTCTAAAAAAAAGCCACCTCTGCTTACTACTTCGGCGAAGCACAGGGTTTAAAAGACGACGGCTGTATATGAAATAGCGTAAATGTAACAGAAATTTATGTATGGCTGAAATGATACTTGGAAAAGCCAACAGCGTATTTTTCGAATTTTGTTTCTACCAAACCTAACGTATGCCTTCCCCTGATGTTACCTGCAGGTACAGGAAAGGCTGATTTTCAAATAGAACGAGCACCCTATTTGGGCTTAACTGGAACAGTTATGGTGTATCTGTATTTGGAAAAATAAGGGCTATGGTCGCATTAACCAAAAGATAAAGTTGCTTTACGCAATCTGTAAGGGAAGGGCAGAAGAGGAAAAGTACTTCCATATTTACTGCAGCGGTTGCTCGTCAGAGCACTGACTTGCTGTGGGTTAAAGGAAGTGGCGCGGGAGGTATGGTGTGCACCAGTGAGAACCTAAATGGGCGCTTCTGAAACGGCTGTAATTTTCTTACTTGCTGGCCAGCCGCTCCGGGTTGTCGGTAAGGAAACTCTTCCAGGACTTTCCGCCCTGCTTGGCATTGTTGCCCTTCTGGTAGTGGTGACAAAGGGCTACTCCCAAGGCATCGGTTGCGTCGAGCAGCTTTGGCGCGTCCTGTATTTTCAGGATTTGCATCAGCATGCTCGCCACCTGTTCCTTGGAAGCATTCCCGTTTCCGGTTATAGACTGCTTTATCTTTTTTGGGGCATACTCCACATACGGGATGTCGCGGGAGAGGGCAGCGGCAATGGCCACACCTTGGGCCCTGCCTAACTTCAGCATGCTTTGCACGTTTGTGCCATAGAATGGCGACTCGATAGCCAGTTCATCGGGGAGGTATTCGTCGATGAGCTGTATCATGCGGTCAAAAATTTTCTTTAACTTGATGGCGTGGTTGCTGTAGCTCTTCAAATGGATAACACCATACTGCACTACCTGTACCTTTGAACCAGTCACCTCAATGAGGCCGTAGCCCATTACCTGCGTGCCGGGGTCAATGCCAAGAATAAACTTGTTAGGGGGTAGTGCGGAAGAGTAAACCATAGGTCTGCAAAATTAAGACATTATCTTGAACATCAATCTCAATAAAAAATTCCTTTTGCTCTCGGCGAAGGCGCTGGTCGTGCTGCTCACGTTCTACCTGCTCTATTCCACTATTTTCACGGAACCGGACACCCTCCTGACCTGGGAAGGCATTCTGCAGCATGCCATCGAGAGTCCGCTGCGTTTCCTTGTGTTCCTGTCGGCAATACTTATACCTGTTAACTGGGCCTTTGAGGCGAGAAAGTGGCAGTTGCTCGGAAAGAAGATCGAGAAGATTTCTTTTCTGCGGGCCTACCGCGCTGTGATGGTGGGCCTGACACTGGGCTTTGTAACACCCAACCGCATCGGCGACTATGCCGGGCGGGTGCTGGAGCTAAAGAGTGAAGATCGCCTGAAGTCCATCGGGGCAATCTTTATCGGCAGGTTCTGCCAGTTGGTAGCCACAATTCTGGCTGGCTCATCTGGTCTGGTTTACTTCATCTTTCGCTTTTACTTGATGGAGTATCCTGCTGTTTCCATGAGTGTTATGTTCTTGCTGCTGGTGCTAAGTGTAGCTGCGGTGTTGCTGCTTTACAATGCGAATGCCATGGTGGCGGTAGTAGGCGCCATTAAGCCTTTGCGGAAGTTCGTACCATATGTGTCTGTTATGTCCGCTTATACTTCAGAGGAGATGACGAGGCTGCTGGTGCTTTCTTTGGGTCGCTATTTTGTGTTCCTGTTGCAGTTTGTGCTGTTACTGGTGCTGTTTGGAGTGCAACTCACGCCCCTGGAGTACATCAGTGGTGTGTCAGGCACCTTCTTCCTCAAGTCTGTCGTCCCTTCTATCAGCCTGATCTCAGACCTGGGTGTGCGGGAGCTTTCTGCCATGTACCTGTTCGGATTATTGGGGCAGATGCGCCTGCAGGTACTGAGTGCCAGCCTTAGCCTCTGGCTGCTGAACATAGCGGTGCCAAGTGCGGTAGGGCTTGTCTTTGTGCTGCGCCTCCGGTTAAGGAAGAAGGGAGTGGCGGCATGATTGTATTGCTTTCTGTGGCACTGCTATCCTATGCCTGGATTATCCTGCGCCGATGGGATGCCTGGCAGGATTTGCCAGTCTCGGATGCCCCAGCTTCTTACTATCCCGATGTAAGGCTCTCTGTCATCATACCTGTCCGGAACGAGGCCAAGAACATCCTTCTGCTCTTACGCGATTTGGAAGCCCAGCAGTACCCGAAAGAGCTCGTGGAGGTGCTGGTAGTGGACGATCATTCAGAAGATAGCACCGTTGAACTGGTAAGTGAATACAAGGCAGGTTCCACAATGAGTATCAGGATCCTGCAGCTGAAGGAGTACCCTGCTATGCAGCTTAAAAAAGCCGGGGTGCAGAAAGGGGTGGAGCTGGCACAGGGGGAACTGCTGGTGCTAACCGATGGCGATTGCCGGGTGGGGCCGGAGTGGCTGCGGCAGTATGCGTACGTGTACCGGATGCAGCAACCTTACTTCATCAGCGGCCCTGTGAGCTTCCATCAAACTAGTTCAGCTTTTGAGAAGATGCAGCTGGTGGAGTTCTCCAGCCTGATAGGGATAGGAGGAGCCTCTATTGGTGTGGGAGCCCCTAATATGTGCAACGGGGCCAATCTGGCCTACCGCAAAGATATTTTTAACAGCGTAGCAGGCTTTGCCGGCAACGAAGGCATTGCCAGTGGCGACGATGAGTTCCTGCTGCACAAGGTGCACGAGCTGTATCCGGGGCGGGTCGCCTTCCTGAAAAACCCTAAAGCGATAGTCTATACATCGGCCTGTAAAACACTGATTTCTTTTGTGTCGCAGCGGGTGAGGTGGGCCAGCAAGTGGAAGTCTTATCAGAGCCTGCCGGTGCAGCTGATTGCCGTGGTGGTTTTCCTGGTCAACTTCCTGCTGTTCCTAACCATCCCGCTTGTCATAACCGATAGCATTCCCCTATGGATGTTTATAGGGGCCTATGCTACCAAATTTGCTGTTGATTTCTTATTTTTAAAGCGCATACTCGGCTTTCTGGGCAAACAACAGTACCTGTGGTATATGCTGCCGCTGCAACTTGTATACGTTCCCTATGTAGTATTTACCGGTACCTGCGGCCTGCTGGGCCGTTACCGCTGGAAAGGAAGAATAATCCGTAACTCATGACAGATAACGAATTCGATGTACTGGACGAACTATACTTTGTCGTCTCCTACCCCGATCTCAGGAGCACCCTCTCCCTCACAGATGAAGAGCTTTGTACAGCGCTGCAGTCGCTGATAAGGCGTGGCTATGTGAAAATCTTATACCCTGACCAGGATACAGAGCATGACTATGAGGAGGCAACCTTTGGGCAGCATTGCCAGGACTACTACTTTCTGGCAACCAAGGCTGGCTTGGTCGTACATAACTCCATCTAAGGTTTTCTTTTAAGAAAAGAGAAGATGTCTATTGTTCATGTGCAGCCTCCTGTTACAGCTAGTAAGCAAGGCACTGTTTTGGGAGTTGGAATGAAAAGGTGCGAAGGTTTTTGGTTGAATGCTGCCGGTGCTAATCTTTTTTTAGTAGTTTTACTGGGTGTATGCCCTCCTGTGGGAGTAGTTACTTTCAGTTAATGGATCAATTGCTGCAGCGGCACACACCTTTCAAATAGAATGAATACTAATGCCTGATATCACTACTCCGAATACACAGCAGGAACTGAATCTTAAGAAGTTGGAGCTTTCGGCTCTTCTTGAAATCACGCAAGCTATCAACGATAACCTGCCGGAGCCGGCGCTATATAAGATTTACCGCTTCACGCTGCTGGCACAGCTGCAGATAAGCCGCCTGGTACTCTTTGTGCACGATGAAAGCTGGGAGTGTAAAGTGTGTTTCGGTACAGAGCAGGATTTCACGAAGCAGCCGCTCCCTGACGTTATCCGGAATCTGAGAGAGATAACCAAAACGGCGAAGCTGCAGGTAGATAAAAAGTGGCGCACCTTCGATATCGTGATTCCGATTGTGCACAATGGCAAAGTACTGGCCTTTGTGATGATAGGGAAAATACAGCCTTACTACCATAACCTGGGTGCATTAGGCTTTGTGCAGACGGTGAGTAATATCATGCTGGTAGCCATCGAGAATCATAAAATGGCACGGCAGCGACTGGCGCAGGAGTCTATCAGAAGAGAAATAGAGATTGCGCGCGAGGTGCAGACGATGTTGTTTCCGAAGTCGCTCCCCAATGATTCTGATGTAGCCATACATGCCAGCTATATCCCGCACTCCTCCATAGGTGGCGATTACTACGACTTTATCGAAATAGACCAGGACCAGTTCCTTTTCTGTGTGGCCGACGTATCTGGTAAGGGTGTGCCTGCCTCCCTGCTGATGTCAAACTTCCAGGCAGGGCTGCGGACTATTCTCCGGCAGACCTCAGATTTGAACACGGTAGTGGCGGAGTTGAATAACCTGATTTACCGAAACGCGATTGCCGAGAAGTTCATCACCACCTTTCTGGCCCTCTACAACCGGCAGACGCGGGAGCTGTCTTATGTGAACGCCGGCCACAACTCGCCTATTCTGCTGTACGAGAACAACACCCACCTGCTCTTGAACGAAGGCTGCACTATGCTGGGGGTGTTCGATGTGCTGCCGTTTATGTCTGTGGCCAAAGTCACGGTGCCTAAGAATGCCGTGTTGCTTTGCTACACCGATGGCCTGACAGAGGTATTTGATGAGGACGAGGCGGAGTTTGGCATCGAGGGCACCATTGAGTTCCTGAAGCGCAACCGTTTTCTGAGCTCAAAGATGATGCACCTGCAACTGCTTCGCGAAATAAACCTCTACAACGAAGAAGTTCGCTTCAACGATGATATCACGCTGCTCTCCTGCCGTTTTAAGTAACCTACATTGATTAATTGCTGGATTGTTTAATTGTTGGTTCAGCATGTTTGGACAGGTCTTACTTCTTGTCCATTGATAACAATTAAACCATCAACAGTTAAGTCTTGATCCGCCTTTACAAAACCCCATACCTACTGAAGAAACTGATGCCCGGATATACCTGGCACCGGCTGGGGCAGGATAAAAAGCTTTACCTGACTTTTGATGACGGGCCAATTCCGGAGGTGACGCCCTGGGTATTGGAACAGTTGGCGAAGTATGGCGCAAAAGCCACTTTTTTTTGTGTAGGCGAGAACCTCATAAAACACCCGGAGGTGGCGCAGCAGGCGCTGGCGCAGGGGCACCTGCTGGCCAACCACACGCACAATCACCTGAAGGGCTGGAGAGCTTCTTTGAAGGCATACCTGCAGAATACGGCGCAGTGCCAGGAGGTGCTGGAGCGACTACAACCAAATCAAAGTTCAAAGCTTTTTAGGCCACCTTACGGGCGCATCTCCAAAGCACAGGCCGCAGCACTCCGGGAAGAGTACGAGCTCATTATGTGGGACATGCTCACAAACGACTACGATGCCGCCCTTTCACCGGAAAAATGTCTGCAGATGGCGATTAAGTATACCCAAAGCGGCAGTATCATCGTATTTCACGACAGCTTGAAAGCAAAACGGAATATGATGTATGCCCTGCCGCGCTTCCTGGAGCACTTCTCACGGCTGGGTTATGCCTTCGAAACTTTATGATCGTATCTGTAGTCTACTTTATACTTTATTTTCTGCTTTTCCTAGGGCTGCTGAGCCTTCTGATCCTTAACCGCAAGCGCTACAACCTAGAACTGTCGCACCAGCCGCGCATCAGCATCCTGATTGCCGCCCGGAACGAAGAACATACCATTCTACGCTGCCTGCAGGCAATAGCCGCACTCGATTACCCTGCTGAGAAAATAGAAGTGCTTATCGGAGATGATGCCTCCACGGATGCCACGCGTGCCGTGGTGGAGGAATTTATTCAAGGCAGGCCCGGCTACTGCTGCATTTCCATCAAACAAAACACAGCAGGCACAAAAGGAAAAGCAAATGTGCTGGCGCAACTGGCAACCTTTGCCACCTCCGACTTCTTCTTTTATACTGATGCCGACATTGCCGTACCACCCCAGTGGGTGCGGGCCATGCTATCGGAGGTAAAGGAAAACACAGGAGTGGTGACAGGGATTACCTCTATAGCGGGAGATGGTTTCTGGGCACGGCTCCAAGCCATGGACTGGCTGTACGCACTCGGCCTGATGCAGGTGGTGTCGGACCTGAAACTGCCTGTTTCCACAATGGGGAATAATATGCTGCTGCGCCGACAGGCATATGAGGGAGTGGGAGGTTTTGAAGGTGTTAACTTTTCCATTACTGAAGACATTGCCATCTTCAATGCCATCATCAAAAAGGGCTGGGACTTCCGGAACATCTACGACAAAAGTGTTTTAGCGCTTTCAACACCTACTATCAGCTTTAAAGACTACCTGCACCAGCGCAGGCGCTGGATGCGCGGCTCCATGCACCTGCCACTCTATATGGCAATCATCTTTATACTGCATTCTGCTTACTACCCGGTATTGCTGCCATTCTTTGCGTATACATCAGTAGGGCTGGCTTTTGCTATATTTATGTTCAAGCTGTTGCTGCAAAGCCTGTACGTAAACGTTTGCCTGCGTAGGGTAGGGCAGTCGGCTCCCTGGTGGTTATACATTGCTTTTGAAATTTACCTTGTTGTTTCCTCTGTCATCCTCATCGTTTATTTCTTCCTGCCGCTTCGTATCTCCTGGAAAGGGAGAAAGTATTAAGAGTCAGAATCGAGAGAGTTTGAGGGATAGAAAATTAGACAGGGAAATACCACAGGAAGAGCCTCCTGCTGATGAGTGAATTACCAGCTGCAGCTAATTATAATTGGCCTCTAACATAAGGACAAAAAAACTGTTCTGGTCATGTTTTGCGGGAAAAGGAATAATAGATAGCAATATTCGGGTAGCTACATTAATTTTAATCTTCAGTCAGACGGCTGGCTACTTGCACGCTTCAGCCGTAGGTATGACCTTTGCCTGTGAACATCGCCTGGTAATAAAATTACGCACCCAATGAATTTAATTGACTCGCATGCACACATCTATTCAGAAAAGTTTGACGGAGACAGAGCCGATGCTATGGCAAGGGCGCAGCAGGAAGGAGTATCCCGCATCTACATGCCCAACATTGACCACACTTCCATAGATGCCATGCTGGAGGCGGAGGTTAAGTACCCGCAGCACTGTATACCGATGATGGGCCTGCATCCCACTTCTGTGAACAAAGATTTTGAGCGGGAGTTATACCTGGTTGAGGAGTGGCTGGAGAAACGAAAATTTGCGGCGGTGGGCGAATGTGGTATTGACCTGTACTGGGACAAGACCTTTCTGCCGCAACAACAGGAGGCCTTGCGGGTGCAGGTGGCGCTGGCAAAGAAACACCAGTTGCCTATCGTGCTGCATACCCGCGACTCTTTTGATGAGACCTACGAAATTATTGCGGCTGAGCAGGATGGCACCTTGGAAGGTGTCTTTCATTGCTTTTCAGGATCACAGGAGGAGGCGGAGAAGGTGAAGGAGCTGGGCTTTCTGATGGGAATAGGCGGTGTGGCTACCTTCAGGAACGGCGGCCTGGACAAAGTGCTGCCGCATGTGTCGCTGGACAGCCTGGTGCTCGAAACGGATTGCCCCTATTTAGCACCTGCCCCGCACCGTGGAAAGCGCAATGAACCATTTTTCCTGCCTTTGGTAGCCAAACGGATCTCGGAACTGATGCAGAAGCCAGTGGAAGAGGTGGCAGAGAAAACAGCTGCCAATGCGCTTAATCTATTTAAGCTTTAGCCATGAAAATTGTAAGAGTAAACATAGGCCCGTCAACACCCCAGGACCCGGAGGCTTCCATCATGATCATCTATACCGGCGGAACCATCGGTATGGTATTCGATGAGGAGCACAAGCACCTGGTTCCTTTCAACTTCAGCCAGATTCTGCAGAAAATGCCGGAACTGAAGCAGTTCAATTACCTGCTTACGGTAGTTAGTATAGAGCCTGCTATCGATTCGTCTAATGTAAATCTGGGCGACTGGATGATGATGGCCCGCCTGGTGGAGGAGAACTATAACGACTTCGACGGTTTTGTGATTCTGCACGGCACGGATACCATGGCCTATAGCGCCTCCGCCCTAAGCTACATGTTGGAGAACTTACAGAAGCCGGTGATTTTTACCGGGGCCCAGGTACCGATTGGTCGTGTGCGTACAGATGCAAGGGAAAACCTGATATCAGCTCTTCAGATTGCCGCTACAAAGGATGATGGGGGAGGGACAGTGCCAGAGGTGTGCATTTACTTCCACAACCTGCTGTTACGGGGCAACCGGGCTAAAAAAGTAGAGAGTACGCAGTTCAGCGCCTTTAAGTCAGAAAATCACCCCATACTGGCCAAAGCAGGCGTAAACATGGATTATTACTGGACCGCTATACGGCCGCAACCTAAAAAACCTTTCAAAGCGCATTATAACCTTGATTACAGAGTAGCGATTCTAAAGCTCTTTCCGGGAATTACGCCCCAGGTGGTCAAAAGCATTTTAACAACTCCTGACCTGCGGGGTGTAGTGCTGGAGACCTTTGGTGCCGGTAATGCCCCGACCTCGGAGTGGTTGCTGGACTTACTGCAGGATGCCATCAAACGCGGCATCCTGATCATGAATGTGTCGCAGTGTGATGAGGGGCGTGTGGACCAAGGCCATTATGAAACCAGCAGGTACTTGTTGGAGATGGGCGTGATTGGGGGAGCCGACATCACAACGGAGGCTGCTATTACTAAATTAATGTTCGTACTGGGGCAGGATTTGGCTCCGGCTCAAACCATAGACCTGCTCATGCAGAACCTGCGCGGCGAAATAACGCTATAATACGCTCTAATAGAAAAGAGCCCACACATTACATTTGCAAAGTTGCCGGCAATTGCTGTATATTTGCATTACCAATTAGAGAGGTGTCCGAGTGGTTGAAGGAGCACGCCTGGAAAGTGTGTATACCTCAAAAGGGTATCGCGGGTTCGAATCCCGCTCTCTCTGCCAGTAGCAATACTAAAAAGAGTTAAAAGCACGCAAATCAGCGATTTGCGTGCTTTTCGTTTCTGCCCCCCTGCTAAATCATTCAGCTTATCTCATTCCTAAGGAGGCCAGATTCAGGTATCAAGGGCGGCTTCTGCTTTTGGTGTCCGAGTTTGATATATCCTTTTGTTTTACAGCAAGATGTGAAGCGTTTATACAACTTGAGGCGCTTGTAAAATGAATGTCTACTTGAACAGTGAAAGGAGCAAGTAAAATGGACACGATAATCAGCATCCTTTTCTACGGCAAAAAATCTAGGACCACCAGCGACAACCTATTGCCCAGCTTCCTGCGTGTCACCATCGACGGAAAGCTGTTCGAAATCCCGGCTTGTGTGACGTCTTTGAAAGCATTGTATCCTCATGAAGTCTAAACCAACACGTGACTTTGGCTCTGGGATAGGACACTTGTTAATATCATATGATTATCAGCTAAAATAGGCTTATTGAAACACACAGATTCTTTATAGTTTTATCGAGAACTAACAACCAATGGATTATCCACTTGAATCGATTGATTTACATAAGCCTGTTCCTTTATTTGTGGTTTTAATCGAAAACCTCTAGATGGTAAAATCCTGTGAAATCACTCCTTCTTAAAGTAAATATGTAGAGCAAAAAATATTTGTTCAATGCATTTGGATTACATCTACTCTTATCCTGGTGTTAAGTGATAAAAAATATGTTTTAAATATGAAAATACACAAAGTATTCTTGCGTTTCATCCTGTTTGTTGCTGTTCTGACCCAGGGTATTAACACCGCTCAGGCACAAGGCGGAGACCAGATATTGGATGGGATTGGTGAAACGGGAATGATGGCGCGCTACGTGTTTAACGGAGACCTTAAAGACTGGTCCCGGAATAATCTGCACGCGAGATATCAAGGCACCAAACCCACCTTTGTCCATGACAACCGGTTTGGAAAGGTTCTGTCGCTTTCCGGGGATAACAATGCTTTTGTTACAATCCCAAGAGAAGCGCTAAGGGATTTGGAATCGCTTAGTATATCAGGATGGATATACCTGCGTTCAAAGCAACCTGGCCAACGCTTTTTTGATTTCGGAAAGGATGCCACCAAACACTTCTTTGCGGCCCCTGTAGGCACAAAGGCCTATAAGGGCTACCAGGCATTGATAACAGCGGGAAAAGGTAGTAAAACCGGAGCGGTTTCTCCGGCCATAGAAGTGAATAAGTGGGTTTATCTTACCATCGTGATAGATGTTCCTTCAAAAGCTATAATTACGTATGTTGATGGTAAGCCTGTGGGCGAAGCTAAGGATATACCACAGGAGTTAACAGCGGTATTCGGGCAGCAACCAGTGCTTTATATCGGAAAATCGCTTGTGCCGCAAGATCCCAATCTGGATGCCATGGTACATGATTTTCGTATTTACCGTGTTCCCCTGAGTGGCAGACAGATCGCCGGAATCTATACCAATGGCCAGAAAGGCAGAGGCGTGAACGAAGGTTCGGTTAATACGGCGGGTAAGCAAGTTGAGGATGATCTTCCTCGTTTTTCGCCAACCGAGGCACAACTGTATACGACCTACTTAGTTCAGGTATCCGATGTGGAAGTGGAAACAGATGTAGGAAATCTGCCACGATTGCCAGGTTACGTACAGGGAACGTACAAAAATGAGATGCAGGGAAAAGGTCCGAAAGTACGTGTGCTGTGGCCTGCTGCTATCGATAACAGCGCAGTGCTTACCCCCGGACGCTATACCGTTACGGGGCGTGTTGCCGGAACGGATTTCCAACCAAAGGCATTTGTCACAGTAAAAGCGAGCAAGAAATCAACTACACCAGGTTTAAAGCTGCAGGCATTTGCCTTGTCCCAGGTTTCTCTAAAAACCGATGCCCATGGTCATGAAACCCAGTTTATTGAGAATCGCGACAAGTTTATTAATACCTTGACTAAAACCGACCCTAACTCCTTTCTCTATATGTTCCGCCATGCCTTTGGGCAGAAACAACCTGAAGGAGCAAAGCCTTTGGGTGTATGGGACAGCCAGGACACCAAATTAAGAGGGCATGCCACAGGTCACTACCTCACGGCCATTGCACAAGCCTATGCCGGCACTGGGTATGACAAGGCACTTCAGTCCAGTTTCTCCAATAAAATGGAGTATATGGTTAATACTCTCTACGAGCTATCCCTATTGTCCGGAAAGGCGAAAGAAGCAGGAGGCACTCATGTGTCCGATCCGACAGCAGTGCCGCATGGCCCTGGAAAATCTACATATGATTCAGATTTGAGTGATGCGGGCATCCGTACTGACTATTGGAATTGGGGAGAGGGATATATCAGCGCATATCCCCCGGATCAGTTTATCATGCTGGAAAACGGAGCCAAGTACGGAGGACAGAAGCACCAGGTCTGGGCACCGTATTATACCTTGCACAAGATTCTGGCTGGCCTGATGGATGTACATGAAGTGAGCGGCAATAAAAAAGCCCTTGAAACAGCTGCCGGCATGGGCGATTGGGTACATGCACGCTTGAGCCAGGTGCCTACAGATACGTTAATAAAAATGTGGAACACCTATATTGCCGGTGAATTTGGAGGCATGAATGAGGCAATGGCCCGTCTGTACCGGGTTACCGGTAATCCGAATCACCTGAAAACAGCGCAATTATTTGATAACATCAGAGTGTTCTTTGGCGATACTGCACATTCGCATGGGCTGGCTAAAAACGTTGACCTTTTTCGTGGATTGCATGCCAACCAGCATATTCCTCAGATTGTCGGGAGTATGGAAATGTACCGTGTCTCCAACAACCCAGAGTATTACAGAGTGGCTGATAACTTCTGGTATAAGATGGTCAATGATTATATGTACAGCATAGGAGGTGTTGCAGGTGCACGTAATCCAAACAACGCGGAATGTTTTACTGCTCAGCCGGGAACGTTGTATGAAAACGGCTTCGCCGCTGGAGGACAGAACGAAACTTGTGCCACCTACAATATGCTGAAACTGACCAGCGACCTGTTTCTCTTCGACCAGCGGGCAGAATTTATGGACTATTACGAGCGGGCCTTGTACAACCATATTCTGGCTTCTGTAGCCGAGAATAGTCCTGCCAATACTTATCACGTACCGCTCAGACCAGGGGCTACCAAACAATTTGGCAATCCGAACATGGCAGGCTTTACGTGTTGTAACGGTACAGCAATAGAGAGTAGTACCAAACTGCAAAATACAATCTACTTTAAAAGCAAGGATAACCAAGCGCTTTACGTCAATCTTTACATACCCTCAACTCTGGAATGGACAGAACGCGACATAACGGTGGAGCAGAAGACAAATTTTCCACAGGAAGACAACACCCGGCTCACTATCAAGGGGAATGGGAAGTTTGAGTTGAATGTGCGGGTGCCAGGCTGGGCTACCAAAGGGTTCTTTGTGAAGATAAATGGCAAAGAGCAAAAGCTTCAGGCTAAGCCGGGCAGTTACATGAAAATAAGCCGCAGATGGAAAGATGGCGATGTTATAGAGCTGAAAATGCCCTTCCAGTTTCACCTAGATTCGGTGATGGATCAGCAGAACATAGCCAGTCTGTTTTACGGACCGGTATTGCTGGCCGCGCAGGAGCCAGAAGCAAGAAAAGAATGGCGTAAAGTAACTTTGGATGCTGAAGATTTAGGCAAATCCATTAAAGGAGATCCACAGCAGTTACAATTCACAATTGATGATGTGGTTTTCAAACCATTTTATAAAACGTACGGGCGTCATTCTGTTTACCTGGATGTTAAGCTAAAATAGGCATTGAGGACAGCAATGCTAGATGGGGTCGTAGCTCAAGAAGCGACAACTTCCTCTAGCGTTGCTGTCCGTCATGTAGAACTAGACCGAAGATGGGCGTTAGCACTAACCTATCCACTTATTTTCGGTACAGCGGACAGGTTATTACATTCAGAAGCAGCGCAACGACGGTTGTATTTTTGTCTTTACGGACGACCGGATCCTGTTTGGGTAGCCAGCCTGAAACCCGCGGCAAATGTCTCGAGTATTGCGCAGAAAGAAAGGTCGGACTAAATTTCCTTTAGCTCAGTGCCGAAAATAGGAGCACTGATATGCCTGCCTTCAAAAATCATATAGGTGGCTACTTTGTCGTTTTCAGCGAGTAATTGGTAAATCCGCATCCTAAAGCTCTTGAATGAATTGAAGTTCTTTCTCTCAAACCCACGAAGCCTTCAGCACCTTATAGAGGGCTATCAACCTGAAAGTAGAAGACAAAGTCTTCATGGCAAAAGCTAGCTACCGTGTCATAATCTTCTTTTTCCAGCGCGCATTAAATTTACGAACCAGTTCTTTATTATCCTCAGTATTCATTTGGCAATGCAAGGCGGCTTAAAGAGAAATCAGTTGGCCGTCTTCAGGAATAATAACTTTGTCCTCGATTCCCTTTTCCGCAACAAAGTCTTTCAGTTCATTTCTACTCAAGACACAGTGGTTTAATGCCTCCATGTGAATGGCTACTATGGTAGCATCAGGCAATAGATAGTTAATTCTTTCGACGTCTTCTTTGCCCATGGTCACAGGCCCTAATTCGTCAATGGCTAAACTCGCGTATCCGGCATTTACCACCACGACATCCGGTTGCCACGTTTTCAGATTGTTCTCCACCTCATCAATCAGAAGCGTATCTCCCAGGAAATAGATGGACTTCTCGCCTTCGGCATCAAAGAAATAACCTGAAGGATATCCCAGAAAACTTTCTAAGTCAGGGATAGAATAGGCAGCGTCTGTTCCGTGCTGGCAGTATGTTTTCTAAAAATCCAAGCCTTCAAAACTGGCGTCCTCTCCCAGTGCCTCGACATTCGTAAAGCCTTGGGACTGGATGACTTTGGCATCGTCTTCGTTCTGAGCCAGAATCTTAATGCCTTTGGGAAGAGTCTGTACCGCAACTTCATCCCAATGATCAGGATGCAAATGCGAAACCAGAACTGCATCTACATCAATAAGGATTTCTGGCTTGACCGGCATTTCCACCAAGGGATTGCTCAAATGTGAATTGGCGGTTCCTGGAAATCCAGGGTATCTTCCCTTTTCGGCAAAGAAGGGGTCCATCAATAATCTTTTGCCTGCATAGTTTAAAACTACGGTAGCGTTCCTGATAAATTGAATATTCGATGACATAACTTTCTTTTTTAATTTACTAATGCAAAGTTACTTCACCAATCAAAGGAGGTTGCTACCAGTTATAACTCAATTAATACCTTTTTGATAAGCAGCTAAAAACTCGGAAGTGGTCATACGGGTTTGGTTCTTGAAAAACCGCATCAAATGGTTGGGCCCCGCATAGCCAAACTCATACGCGACTTCACTAATTGTTTTATCAGAGTAAATCAACTCGTTCTTTATCTCTGTGAGTAACCGCTGCTTTAAAAGTTCTGTGGCAGTGAGGTTGAATTGCTTTTTTACAGCTGCATTCAGCGTAATGCGGCTTATACCTAACAACTTGCAATAATCGTTTATGCGCTTTGCTTCTTTTATGTGCGATTCCATCAATCGTTTAAACTCATAGGCATGATTGGATGTGTCAATCTGGAAAGGCAAGTTGTTTTGGAGCGCGTATTCACGATTCAGGCGTTGCAATAAATAATATATCAGCGAACGGATGATATGGGCACTATCTAGGTTAGGTTGAACAAGCTCTGATTTTATTTCTGCCAGAATGTTATAGATGCTTTGAATCTGTTCATGGGTAGGATGAAGAATGAGCGGATAGTCGTGCTGGTAGAAGTATAGCAGGCGGTAAGTAAACAACTTGTCGGTGAAGAACTCGTTTAAAAAGTCTTCCTGAAATATCAGGATAGTGAAATCCAAAGCGGAGAGCGCAACGTTCCACTTCTTTCGCTGGAAAGTGGAAACAAACAGAATTGTATTGTCTTCAATCTGAAGCAGCTTATTATCTAAAAGAAGCTGCCCATTGCCACTACGAAAAATCAGGATTTCAAAATAGTCCGCGTTATGAACAGAGGGCAGTAAATATTCCAATGCCACGTCCGCGCCGTTGATGACGTTGATTAAGAAATCAACACCGCATTCTGTTTTATTGAATTTAACTGTTTTCAAGCTTCAAAATCTTTTTTTCCTGTAGCCTCTAACACAGTCATAGCACCTAAAAATGCTTTGAACACCAGATAACAGCTCGGAAGAATAACCCATTGTAGCGCCCTTACAAAGTAAAACCACTACAACGAGCATTGCATGGGAGCGAAGGCAATGGTTGCCAGTGCAGACTTTCCCCTACAAGGTTAGCTACGCTGCGATACTGTTATTAAGCGTAACATCAGTTAATTGTTGGAATCTGATTCTTTCTCAAGGCTTTTATTTCATCCTGAGAAAGCACGCGACCGTAAATCTTTACATCATGAACAGCACCTGTAAACCCGCCAACCGTTACTTCAGAAAGTTGCAAGGCTGGTATTTCTACAAACTGATCTACTAATCCATTGATATAAGTCCTGAGCACCCCGTCCTGGTAAGAAATCGCTAATTGGAATGTTTCCAATTTCTCTGGCGCGTACCACTGCCCACCGGTTCCTCTTGCCTTTTTTTGCCACCCATCAGAGTTTCCCAGGACATTGGTGCTGGCGTATATTTTGCCTCCTGACTGCAGGTAAGGTTTTGCCCGCTCTTCTTTAGGAACATGATAGGTGAGACCTGCAAACTTTACAAGCTGGCCATAATAAGCAGCAGAGTCAAGCAACAAGGTTAAAGTCAGCGAAAATGCTTTGGTTTTGGGCACCGCTATTTTATACTTGTCTTCTGGAGTAACCTTCGCAAAAGTTTTGGTTTTCAGTAGCCTTTTTTTCAAGTCTATATTGCCTGTAGGAATGGCCATATTGGTACGTATCCCGGTAGCATAGCCTTTGGGCCGGGACGCACTGACAATCCAGTCGTAATAGTCACCGTACATCCAGCTCAATGATTTGTCGCCCTTCGCACCTTACGTCATATAGGGGCGAACATTGTTTTTCGGAGAATCGAACGTTAGCTGCTGTACCGCGCCCACTTTTCCATCAGTTCCTACTGTGTACTTCTTCAGTTCATACACACGCCCATACTTGCCGTCTACAGGGACAGAACCGTAAACTACCTGCGGGTTTGTCTTATCAATCGCCATACCACCGCTGTAGCACTGTTCTATCTCGGGTGTTTGATGAAAATGTCCACCTCCATTTGCAATAAATGTTTTCTGCCACTCGCTCCCGGTCCATCTGACATGGTGGTAATCGTGCGATTTTTTGTTTTCACTGATGCTTACCATCGCAATCACAGGCTTTCCCGCTTTGTCTGCCGATAATTCCCAAAGCCAGTTGCGGAAAGGGCTATCATCTACAACAGCATAGGGATGGCTGTCCTTGTAAGCCTTTGTCGCGTCAATGTCATGCAGTTCAGCACCGCCAATAACAGAGAGGCTGTTTCCTTTCACATCCTTCAGCTCTTTTGTGTTTATATCTAAATAATTAAAATATATATAATTAACGCTTTGGTTGTCAGGATGCGTAGTGGTGTACGCCAGGTAAATTTTGTCCTTACCATTCGATAAGTACTTTGCATAAGGTCTTGTGCCACCCTGCCCTTTCTTGGAACGCACCATCTGGTAAGGCCCCCAGTCAAATTTTACGTTCCCGTCGGCATCAGGCAAGGTTAGCCGTGCAATGGTGGGGTGCCAGTTAATTCCCCTCCAGGCCAGATAAATATGTTCCGGATCATCCGACAGAATAAAAGGAGAGGGATAGGTGGTGTTGTCTGCTGTTACCAGCCTTACTTCTTTTCCCAGTGTTGTAATGTCACCCTTTTTGCTGGAAATGCGGTAGTAAAAACAGGGTTCATCCGTATGACGGGAGTAGAAGATCATGATACGCTCATCGGGCAAAACAAGGAAGGTAGGATTGTTATGATCATCCGGCTGAAAATAGGATCGGACCAGTACTTCGTTAGTTGTATTTGTTAAATGGTTGATTTGCGTTGCTTTGATGTTCCTGTGCGTATCGATGTAGCCGATATAGGTGTTATCAATGGTCCCTTTCTTATTTTTGAAATGAACTGCCCGCGGATCGGCAAACCAGCACCAGGCTCCCTTATCTGTGATGGTGTTGGTCTGAAAATCTGGGGTGGGAACATCCGAAGAAGTGCTCTGACTAAATGAGCTTATGGCTACTGTAAAATAAAAGAGTAAAAGAAAAACGGTCCTATTCATATAAAATCAATCACTAACTTTAAGTTATGAGATAATGCTTGCGGCTTCAGCAATCTATTCTGCCATTTGCCCTTACACGATTTTGAGTTACCGCAAACCCAGAGTCATGCTAGAACAGACCATAGCAATATACTGTTTTATCGACGACTTTTTGATTGACGTGGTCAGAAAGATGTCGCGCACTGTAAGCTATCAGACGCTGAGCTTTTGATTCCGGCGCCTCTGGTTGCCCGCTCCTTGCACGACAACCTCCACTCGGTCTGCTGCTACCTGCGGCAGCACCAAGGGGTGCGGATGAAAGGCAAGACCTGTTTCATGCGCCGCCTGCACGGGCTGCAGGAGTAGCTGGGGGCTCCCTTCCTACCTTGGCCTGCATGTTCAAAGACCTCAACATCTCCCGCTTTATTACAGACTTCTGAGATCACCATCACACTTCCTGGTACTCCTGTAGCCAGAGAGCCGACCCTGTAACAGTTACTTACTATAATGACATTATACGGCCTTGAAAGCTGCCGCTTTCCTGGCTTGTGATATACAAAGCAGACTGCCCTCTTCGAACAGCCTCTTGAGCTAAAAATCCTATTTTAATTAACGAGCCGCGATTGTATAATATGTGTCAAGAGAATATTTCGGGAAGCGGAACTCACTTGGGGTGTGGAAGGGGTGCTGTTTTGTACAGTTCAGAAGCGGCGGGTTGAGCGGACTGGACGGCATGTGGATGCACAGAAAACGTTTAAGTTACCGCTTGTTTCATAGACGAGTCGAGTAACAATTTAAAGGTTGCTTCTTGTTGCTTAACTTGTAACTTCCTCTAGCCAAAGCTTTCTGTTGCGCCCTTTGTTGAACAAAACACAGCCATTTAAGAGGTGCTTTTATATTATTAATAAAAATCAAACAATAGAAAAACTTGTAAGCATGCAGCCACAGATACTCATCTCCTACAACTGGAAGAACAAGGACGTTGCCGATACACTGGATAAGTGTTGGGAGGCGGTCTGACATAAGCTTGTCTGAGACGTGCGTGACCTGGAATACAAGCAGAACATCAAGGATTTCATGAAACAGGTCAATGACAGCGACTGTGTGCTGCTGCTCATTAGAGGTTTTATTTTTCTTCCAATTTAGATATCGGAGTTAATAAGAGTTTTCTGAATTCAACTTCGGCGCCTTCGGCCTGCAATGCAATCTGGCCATGTTGCACGGTAGCATCAAAACCATGATTTACCAACTCGTTATTTACCCAAACTTTTACCTCCTTACCCACGCATTCAATCGTCATGGCATTCCATTCTCCCAGCGGTTTTTCCGAACCATCAGTTAAATTCGGAATCCGGCGCAATTTATCGCCGTTTACTCCCCACTTTTCTTTTGGCCCGCGCCTTTTTTCCATATCCGGTACGACAATGTCTTCTTGTATGCACCAAAAATCACCTGCATTCCCGTGCATCATTTGTACTTCAATTGATTGGGGGAACATCTCGTACAGCGCCCGCGGGGTAGAAACATGCACCAGCGCCCCACAGTTGCCGGGCTTGTCGGCAAACCGGTACTCTATTTCCAGGCGGTAGTTTTTATAGCTGTCATTGGTTATCAGGTGGCCACCGGGCGTACCTAAACTAACCAGCAACCCATTCCGGACAATGAAAGGATTATGCGCAGTAGGGTCATTATCCATTTTAGGTACATCCACATGCCAGCCGGTTAAATCTTTCCCGTTGAAAAGACTTTTAGACTTTGGCTTTTCACCCAATTTTTCAGAGGGTAAAGCTGGACTTTGGAAAGAAATTGTAAAAGGCAATGAACCCAGCAAGAGTATATATAGCAGAAGAATTTTGTTCATGGGAATTTGGGAATTTTTTTAAAATTTTATTTAGAAAAGAGATGAAAGCAATTGATAAAATAATTTTGAAGTCTCTAATATAGTAGGAGTTACGATTAGTTGTATATGAATTCACTTTGAACTTGAAGGAAAAGTTTTCTCTGCAGCGCATGGACATCCGCAATGATGCTGTCCTGACTCATACTCGTGCGCCTTTGAAAAGCCCCTAGCATGCAAGAGATATGATCCTCTATGGCCTGCGGCTGCCTGGCAAATAATTGCTGGGGATGGCACTCCTGATTGATGGCGCGAAAGCACTCCTCCCCCTGCCAGTGTCTGGCTTTCGCCTCCTTACAGATTTCCCTGCGCTGCTGGTCGGGTTGGTATACGTCGTAAGACCTCACGCGGGGACCTCTGTATCCACTCCTACAATAAAGTCAAAGCCCCTGAGGTGGGTAAAGAGTTCCTTTTGGGGCATGTGCTCTACTTTCCCATCTGCTCATATCAGCCCGGGGGAAACGCTATGGTTTGCATTCAGTCGCACCAGAAAACCCACCTCGAAGACGCTAATATCAGGCAGCGCCTGGCAAGAGGTGATATTTATGTGCCTGAATTCTGCTTTGCAAGACGCCAAATAAGGCACAAAAAAAGAGGGAGCGTCTGCTTCCCTCTTTTTTGTAAAAATTGAATACTGATGAAGCAAGTGTTGATGCACCTACAACTTTAACAGGCTACTTGCAATCGTAAGTGAAAGTGGTTGTTTCTAACTCACCATCATCTTCTTCCTCAGTGACCTCAGTCGGGAAGCCTTCGCCATTGTATTTGTAGGTGTAGGCCGTCATGTATGTCTCATATGGCTGAG